>NZ_JALQDC010000025.1:0-93622 GCF_023631445.1 Caballeronia sp. GAWG1-5s-s
TTCAATGCCTGTTACTGTTTTCGGTTTCTAAGAAACCGGTCGCTCACTCAACGTACTGACGATGATTAATCCGTCTTTCGACAGATAAACCTTCCTCTGATACTTCGTGTGAGACTCTTGATACTTTTGCTTGACCCGTTCCGTAGAACCGGTCGCACTCACCATCAAGCGCCCACACTTATCGGCTGTTAGTTTTTAAAGAGCAATTGCACAAGAATCGCTTTGCTTATTTGCTTGCTTTCTTGCGCGCCGTCATTCAACGGGAGGCGAATTATGACTGGCGCAAGACAGGTAGGTCAACCCCTTTTTCCAAATTATTTTCGGGCGACGATTAGGCACTAAAAACGACAGGTAAAAACGCGCCAGTGCGTGCATTCACAGCACGATATCCGCCTGGCGCGCAGAGCATCGATATGATCCGGGCGCTCAGTTCCCGAAGAACGGCGTGCAGAAGCCCGCCGGACCGACGCAATCCGCCGCAGCCGACGAGCCGCCGCGCCGCATCGACCCCGACGCACCTGCACCCGACGGCATGCCGCCGTACGCCTCTTGCGCATTCCGCGCGGCGACCTTGGCTTCCGCCGCCTGAATGTCCGCGGGGTACGTCGCGTTCTCTCCGGTGGCCGGCGAGAATCCGGCCCGCTCCAGCTGCACGAGCTCAGCCTTGACCTGCGCACGGGTGACCGGGCCAGTCTGATCCTGCGCGAATGCAAACGTCGGCGCGACCACAGCGGCGACCGACAAGACAACTTTAGCGATGGTGTTCATGGTGAGTGCAAGCTCCGACGAGTAGGGTAGACGTGGATCGCACGCGATCCGCTAACCTCGCTCGGCCCGGGTTCCAAGCATTGAGGCTTCGAATGGTTAACCGCGGCACATCGCGATCTATTCCATGCCGAGAACGACTTGCACGCGATACGCGTTCGCCACGCCTGTTGGCAATCGCCCAACATGTCATCCGCTTGCGAAGACAAACGCGCCGCACAACAGCGTGGATGCATCACGGAGGCGGACTGTCATCGTCTTGCCCGATCAAAACGTCAACGTATCCTCAAAGCGCTATCGCTCGATAATGTAGAAGTACTTACTATTCCAGACCGCGAAACGCGTCGACACGACCGACGCAACGCAGGCTAGACCGCCCGCGCCCGCTGATTCTCCAAACACGCCGTTCCTCGCCGCGAGGCCAAAGATGGAAGACTGGCGGCGCTCAATCCTGCAAACGTCGCCGCGGCGCGCACCGCAATCGCTCTTGCCACATCGCAATGCCGCGCCGAAGAACCCATCGCAAACACCCGTTACTCCCCAAACCGCCCCCGCACGGCCTGCAAAATCTCCGCGAACGCCACCGGCTTCACCAAATGATGATCAAAACCCGCCTCTCTCGATCGCTGCCGATCATTCGCCTGTCCATAGCCCGTTACCGCGAGCATCAGCGCATCCTGCGTCGCGGGACGCGAACGCATCTCCGCCGCGAGCGTGTAGCCGTCCATTCCCGGCAGTCCGATATCGAGGAGGATGATTTGCGGCGCGAAGCTATCGCTGATGGCGAGCGCCGTGGTCGCGTCATGCGCGGTGCGCACATCGAAGCCATCGGCTTCCAGCAGTAACGACATCGCCGTTGCGGCATCCACGCTGTCATCGACGAGCAGCACGCGCATGCCGCCGCTCACGCTCGCCGGCTCGCGCTCCACCGCACGCGGCGCGACTTCCGCTCCCTTCGCGAGCGGCAGCCACACGACGAACTCGCTGCCCTGATGCGGCCCGGCCGAATGCGCGTCGATACGCCCGCCCTGCAATTCGACGAGCGTCTTTGCCAGCGGCAAGCCGATGCCGAGCCCGCCTTCCGAGCGTTCGAGCGATGTCTCCGACTGCACGAATAGATCGAAGATATGCGGCAGCATGTCCGCCGCAATGCCGATGCCCTTGTCGCGCACGGTGATCCGCACTTCGTCGCCGACCTGCTCGGTCTCGATAGCGACCTCGCCTTCTTCGACGCTGTACTTCGACGCGTTCGACAGCAGATTGCCGAACACCTGCGCAATCCGCACGCTGTCGCCGATGATGAAGAGCGGCGCATCCGAGAGCTTGGTCGTGAGCCGGTGACGCTTCCTGTCGAGCGCGGGCTGCGTCGTTTCGATCGCCGCTTCCACCGCCGCCGCGATATCGACCACTTCGCGCCGCAGCGTGATCTTGCCCTGCGTGATGCGCGCGACGTCGAGCAGATCGTCGACGAGACGGCTCAGATGGCGCACCTGCCGGTCGATGATCGAGCGCACCGTCGAAAAGTTCTGCGCCGAGGGCGCGCGTTCGGGGTCGAGCAGGTCCACGGCATTGCGAATCGGCGCGAGCGGATTGCGCAGCTCGTGCGCGAGCATCGCGAGAAACTCGTCCTTACGGCGGTCGGCATCGCGTAACAGCATCTCCGCGGCCTTGCGCTCCGAGATGTCGTTGACGATGCCCGCGATACGCGCCGGCCGCCCCTGCGCATCGCGTACGAGCGACGCACGCTCGGACACCCAGCGCGGTTCGCCATGCGCGCGCGGAATACGATATTCGACCTGATACGGCGCGCCGCTCGCGAGCAATTGCCGGTACGCCGCCGCGACATGCTCGCGGTCCAGCGGATGAATCTCGCCCGACCAGTGATCCGCGCCGGGCTCAGGCGTCGGCGCGCCATCGCCGGATTTCCACAGCCGCACGTAGGCGGGGCTCACATAGAGCAGGCGATTCGCGGCGGGATCGAGCATCCAGAAGACGTCGTCGATATTCTCCGCAAGCTGGCGAAACCGCTCCTCGCTCTCGCGCAACGCGTTTTCCGCAAGCCGCACGCGCAGCAGCGCGCGCACGTGCGCGATCAGTTCGGCGGGCTCGACCGGTTCGGTCAGATAGCTGTCCGCGCCGCCTTCCAGACCGCGAATACGATCCATGCTATGCACCGCCGCCGCCGACGTTTGCAGCACGAGCGTTCCCGCCGTTTCCGCCGACGCCTTGATCTGCCGGCACACTTCGAGGCCGTTGATGTCGGGCAGCTTCACGTCGAGCAACACGAGATCCGGCGATTCCGCGCGCACGCGCTCCAGCGCGGCGGTGCCGGTTCCCGCCTCGATCACGTTGAATCCGGCACGCGACAGAATGCGCGTCTTCGCGTAGCGCGCGCCGTCGTTGTCGTCGACGTTGAGGATCAGCACCTCGGTCCAGTCGCTTTTCACGTCGCCAGCCCTTCCCCGCGACGCAAGCCCTCCATCGCCTTCGACACCATGTCCAGCACGCCGGCCAGTTCTCCGCCGGAGATCGGCTTCTGGATGAACGCCGCCGCGCCGAGCGCCTCCGCCTCGTTGCGATCCTCGGCCTCGCCGAGCACCACGACCGGCACATTGCGCGTCGCTGCCTGCGCGCGCAATGCGGCGAGCCAGATCCACGCTTCGGATGCCGCGGGCCGCACCGCGAGCAGCAGCGCGGCCGGCGGCGTGCGCGCGAGCGCGCGGCTCGCTTCGTCGAGCGTCGCGGCGCTTACCGTGCGATACGGCGAAGCCTTGAGCGCGGCCTCGCAATCCAGCCGCTCGATCGGGTTGCTCGCGACGACGAGCACCATCGGACGCGCGTCGCCGTGCGCGGCTTGCATGCTGTCCGGCGCGCCGTATTCGGCCGGCATCGTCGCAATGAACGTGGAGCCGCGTCCGAGTTCGCTCTCGAGCGAGACATCGCCGCCGAGCAGCTTGCAGAGCTTCCTGCACAGCGGCAGGCCGAGTCCCGTGCCCTTCACGTATTGCTGAAGCCGGTTTTCGACCTGTCCGAATTCTTCGAAGACGACGTGCTGATGCTCGGGCGCGATGCCGATGCCCGTATCCTTCACCGCGAACGTGATGAGGCGCCGCGCTTCGTCATAACTTGCCGACACGCGCACTTCGCCGCGCTCGGTGAACTTCAGCGCGTTCGAGACGAAGTTGCGCAGCACCTGCGCGACCTTGGCTTCGTCGGTGCGAATGGGCGGCAGCCCCTCGCACGATTCGAAGATGAGTTCCACCGCGCCGCCTGGCGTCAGCGGCCGCAGCATGCCGCGCAGCGCGGAAAAGAGCGTATCGACTTCGAATTCCGTGGCGCGCACTTCGATCTTCCCGGCTTCGATCTTCGCGAGGTCGAGCAGATCGTCGACCGTTTCGGAGAGATCTTCCGCCGCCTTGCGAATGAAGCGCACCTGCTTTTCCTGCTCCTCCGTCAAATCGCCGTCGATCCGTTCGAGCAGCAACTTCGACAGCGCGCGAATCGACGAAAGCGGCGTGCGGAATTCATGGCTCATGTTCGACAGGAACCGCGACTTCGACTCATCCGCACGACGCAGATGATCCGCGCGCGCGTCGAGTTCGGCATACAGCGCGACGACGCCGCGATTCGTGTCTTCCAGTTCGCGCGTGAGGCGCGTCAGTTCTTCCTGGCGCTCGCGCAAGTCGGCAAGCGCGCCGATCAGCTCGCGGTTTTGACGCGCGAGTTCCGCAGTCGAATCTTCGCTGTCCTGGCGCGACAGCGTGGCGGATATGGCCTGCACCGCGCCGGCATCGACAGGCGCGTTGCCGGGCAGCGTCTTCGCAAGCGAAATGGCCGTGCCGCCGCCGGCATCGTCGGCGATCGCGCATTGGTCCATCAAACGCTGCGCGGCGAGCAGGCCGAGCGCGGCTTGCGAGTCGTCGTTCTTCATCGCGCGAAGCCGCTCGCCCGCGCTCGCGCACGCCAGAAAGCGCACGACGAAGCGCGGCGGATACGTCGCGTCGTCGACCACGAAATCCGCCCGCGCCCGCGCGCCGGCCGTGAGCACCGTGCGCGCCGCTTCGAGCACCGAGGTCGAAATGCGCGTCTGGTCCTGCGCCGAGAAGCCGAGCGCGGCGCTCGCGTCGCGCGCCTTGCGGCGAGCCGCGACGATGTCGTGCTCGCCGTCGATCTGCATCGAGTAGAGCGGAAGCGTCATCACGCGCTCCCGGCCGCGCGGGCGACGAACACGGTGACGTCGTCGCGGCCACGCGAGAAATCGCGGTACAGCACCGCCGCGACGAGCGCCGGATGCCGCGCGCTCAGGCCCGGATAACGCGCGAGATCCCAGCGCGAACCGATTCCATCCGAATGCAGCACGACGAGCGCGTTCGGCGGATACGGCACGTCGAATTGCTGCACGCGTCGCGCCCCGTGCCCGACGATGCCGCTGTGCGACACGAGATGCCGGTGCGAATCCTCGGTCCACACGCTCGCCGCGATATTGCCGATGCCGGTAAACGCGACCTTCGCGCCGCTCGCCGACGCGGCATTTGCAAGCACCGGCATGCGCGCGATGCCGACCGCCGCGCCGCGCGTCGGGCGCAAGGCATCGTTCGCGAGCTCCATGATGCGTTCGAGCGGCGCATCCCCGTGGCAGCCGAGCACGCGCGCCGCTTCGACCGCCGCGACGTTCGCGAGCGGCCCGTGACCCAGGCCGTCCGCGACGAGCACGGTGAAGCCGTCCTCGCCCGCGCTACAGGACCACGCGTCGCCGCAGACGGTCTCGCTCGGAAGCGGCAGGTTCACGACGCCGTAGGTGACGCGCGCCGCACCGATGGACTCGGCGGCAGGCGCGGCCGCGCGGTTCCAGCAGACGACGCGCATCACCGTGCCTTGCTGCGGCCGGCTCCAGATGTCGAGTTCGCCGGACAGACGCCGGATCGCGCCCATGCCGTTGCCGGGGCTGCCGGCCGTCGTGTAGCCGTCCTCGAAGCAGCGGTAAAGATCGTGGATGCCGGGGCCGCTATCCACCGACAGAATCTCGATGCCGTAACGGTCGCCCGCATCCAGCAGCGGACGCACGAGCAGCTCGCCGCTGCCTGCGTGCTTGAGAAGATTGGTGCCGCATTCGGTGACGACAATCGCGAGCTCGCCCGCGACTGTCTCGTTGAAACCGAGCCCGCGCGCCAGTTCGCCGATCGAGCGTCGCGCGAAGGCTATCTGGCTCGCCTCCGCGATCTCGTGGCGCTGTTGCGCGGCCATCGATTCCTTCAGAACGGTTTCCATTTCGTGATCGAGACGTGCGTACCTTCACCCGGCGCAGAGCGGATATCGAACTCGTCGCACAGGCGTTTGGCGCCGCCGAGACCCAGTCCCAGCCCGCTGCCGGACGTGTAGCCGTCCGAGAGCGCGCGGGCGATGTCGGGAATGCCGGGCCCGTTATCGACGAATTCGAGTTTGAGGCCACGGCGGCCATTGCGCTCGACGATCGTGCAATGCACGTCGCCGCCGCCACCGTAGATGAGCGTGTTGCGTGCCAGTTCGCTCGCCGCTGTCACGAACTTGGTTTGATCGATAAGGGACAAGCCCTGCGCCACCGCCTTCTCGCGCACGAACTGGCGCAGCCGCACGATCTGCTCGTCCGAGCGGATCGGCAGCGTCTCGGCCGGAGAGGCAGCGCGCGCTGCCGAGGAATCGAAGGTGATCATGGAATGGTTCGCTTGGCGGCCGTCAGACCGCGCCGCCCCCGGTAAGCAGCGCCATGCCTTTTTCCACATTGAGCGCCGTGCGCACGCCCGAGAGCGTGAGCCCGAGTTCCACGAGCGTGATCGCGACCGACGGCTGCATGCCGACGACGACCGTCTGTGCATCCAGCACGCGCGCCATCGCCGCCGTGTTGCCGATCATCCTGCCGATGAACGAATCCACCACGTCGAGCGACGAGATGTCGATCAGCACGCCCTTCGCGCCGTCTTTCACGATGCGGCTCGTCAGATCGTCCTGCAGCGCGAGCGCGAGGCGGTCGTGCATGTCCACTTGAATGGTGACGAGCAGCAGCTTGCCCATCGTGAGAATTGGAATGCGATCCATCGCTTGGGGCCCTGTTCAGTCGCGTTGCATGCGGTTGTCGATCTCGCGCGCCGTCATTCCGGCAGCGACGAATCGTGCAAGCCGCCCGCGCCGTTGCGCGTGGCGTTGTCCTGCGCGCCCGCCGCCGTCACGGACTTGCCGGTGCGCTGCAGCGCGACGATGAACGCCGCCGCGAGCGACGCCTTCGTCGTGACGTTCGACAGGTTCACGCCCAGATGCACGATGGTCTGCGCGATCTGCGGACGAATGCCGCTGATGATGCAGTCCGCGCCCATGAGCCGCGCCGCCGCGACCGTCTTGAGCAGGTGCTGCGCGACGAGCGTGTCGACGGTCGGCACGCCGGTGATGTCGATGATCGCGATGGCCGCGCCGGTCTCGACGATCTTCTGCAGCAGGTTCTCCATCACGACTTGCGTGCGCGCCGAGTCCAGCGTGCCGATGAGCGGCAGCGCGAGAATGCCGTCCCACAGTTGCACGACCGGCGTCGACAATTCGAGCAGTTCCTGCTGCTGGCGCACGATCACTTGCTCGCGGCTCGCCTGAAACACTTCGGTGGTGTAGAGGCCGAGTTCGTCGAAGAGCGAGCTGACGGTCCAGGTGAGATCCGCGAGCGCCACGGGCTCGTTCGAAAGTTGCTGACGCAGACGCGCGACGAGCGGTTGCTTCAGCGAGAACACGAACATCGCGGTTTCGACCGGCGAAAAGCCCTGACGTGCGCGCTGCCCCGACATATCCGCGAGAAACGCGCGCACTTCCTGCCAGTGCGACGCCTTGAAATCGACGCGATCCGACGCCCCGAGCGCCGCCAGCAACAAGGAGACGAACTGTCCGAACTGATTGCGAAGTTCGGCTTCGCCGACGAGTCCGCGCCGCGATGCGATGGCATGCTGCTGCGTGATCCATTCGGCGAGCAGGTCCGCCTGATTCGAATTAAAGAGTTGGGCGAGTCGCGTTCCGCCGACCATTTCCATGCCGAGATCCCTGTGCGAATGATGGTTTTTTTTGGGCGCCAAAGCCCCGGATGTCGCCGTTTTTGCGTTGAAAGCATCGGGCCGCGTATGCCGCGCCCGCCCCCGCGCAACGCAAAGGCGCTCGGAATGTAGCACGCCATCTCGAAAATCGACAGTGCGCTCGGCCTTGATTTTCAAGCCGAAACGCGATTCGTGCGAAGAATGATCGCCCATCATTTAGGGTTCGGGAAAATATGCCGGGCGTTCGTTAGCGGCTAGACAAAACAAGGTCATATGTCCCTGCGCATTTCGCGGGATGTGCGATGCCGCCTATAGCGACGCGATTATTTTCTTGGGCGCCAGCGGGTGCAATACTCGCTCGCACATCACGCGATCCACCCTGCCGCCCGGAGGGCACATGGCCCAAACCCCTCATCCCGTCGACGAAGTGCTGCCCCTCGGACAGATGCTCGCCGTCGGCATACAGCACGTGCTCGTCATGTATGCGGGCGCCATTGCCGTGCCGCTTATCATCGGCGCGGCGCTCAAGCTGCCGAAGGATCAAGTCGCGTTTCTGATCAGTTCGGACCTCTTCGCATGCGGCATCGTCACGCTGATTCAGTGCATCGGAATCTGGAAGTTCGGCATCCGGCTGCCCGTCATCATGGGCGTCAGCTTCGCGCCGGTCGGGCCGATGGTCGCGATGGCTTCATCGGGCGCGGCACTGCCCGCCATCTTCGGCGCGACTATCGCGGCGGGCGTGTTCGCCATCGTCATCGCGCCGTTCTTCGGGCGGCTGATGCGGTTCTTCCCGCCTATCGTGACCGGCACGATCATCCTCACCATCGGCATGACGCTATTTCCCGTCGCGATCAACTGGGCGGGCGGCGGACATGGCGCGCCGCATTTCAGCGAGCCGAAGAACCTGATGATCGCCAGCATCGTGCTGCTCGCCATTCTGCTCATCAACAAGTATCTGAAGGGCTTTGTCGCCAACATCTCGGTGCTGCTCGGCATGGCGATCGGCTTTCTCGTCGCGTTGCCGATGGACCTCGTGAACTTCTCGGGCGTCGGGCGTGCCGCGTGGTTCGCGCCGGTGCGGCCGTTCGCGTTCGGCTTGCCGACCTTCGACATCGCGGCGATCGCGTCGTTGTGCCTCGTGATGATCGTCATCATGGTCGAATCGCTCGGCATGTTCCTCGCGCTCGGCGATCTCACGATGCGCCCCGTCACGCGCGCCGATGCCACGCGCGGCCTTCGCACGGACGGACTCGGCACCGTGATCGGCGGCGTGTTCAATACGTTTCCGCACTCGTCGTTTTCGCAGAACATCGGGCTCGTCGGCATTACCGGCGTGAAAAGCCGCTGGGTCGTCGCGGTATCGGGCGTTATCCTGATGCTGCTCGGACTATTGCCGAAGCTCTCCAATCTCATTGCGTCGATACCGGTCGTCGTATTGGGCGGCGCGGGCATCGCGATGTTCGGCATGGTCGCGGCCACCGGCGTCAAGATCCTCAGCAAAGTGGATTATGAAAACAAGAACAACTTGCTCATCATTGCCATCAGTCTCGGCGTCGGCGTCATTCCGCTCGCCGCGCCGACGTTCTTCGCGCAGATGCCCGCGTGGGCCGGCCCGCTCACGCATAGCGGCATCACGCTTGCCGCGATCTTCGCGATCGCTTTGAACGCGCTATTCAATCGCACACAATCTGCGGACACCGTGCAGCGCGACATTGCGGCGGACATGCCGCTGAGTCTGCGGCAAAGCGATGAAGCCCGCATGCGCCCGCGCGAATGACAAACCAATTGCATTGCAGCGACTCATGATCGAAGCACTATGCGTTCTACTGGCGGCCGTTGCTTTGGCGTATCTCTTTGCGCTCGCCGCGCTGTATTGGCTGCAAGGGCGGCTCGTGTATCCGCTGGAACAGATTCAGGCTTTCGTCGATGCGACGCTCGAAGAGAGCACCGAAGTCATCACGCTGCAAACGCAAGACGGCCTCGCGCTGAAGGCGCGTTATCGCGCGCCGCCCGACGCGCACGCGCCGACGGTGCTGCTTTTTCACGGCAACGGAGAAGACCTGACGCAACGCGCGCACATTGCGCTCGAAATGATCGAAGCCGGCTACGGCGTGTTGCTCGCCGAATATCGCGGCTATGGCGGCAATCCCGGCAAGCCGCACGAGGCCGGGCTCTATGCGGATGCGCGCGCCGCTTACGCCTACGCTCACGCGCGGTCGCCATTCATCGTGCTGCACGGCTATTCGCTGGGATCTGGCGTAGCCGTCCAACTCGCGAGCGAAGCGAGCGTGACGGCGCTGATACTGGAAGCGCCTTTCACCAGCATCGTGGATGTAGCGGCCGCGCGCTTCCGCTTCTTTCCGGTCCGGGCGCTCGCACGCGACCGCTATGACAACCTCTCGAAGATCGCTTCAATACGCGCGCCTATCCTCATCTACGGCGGAACGCGGGACTTCGTGGTGCCGCCTGTTCACTTTCAGCGTCTCTTTGGAGCGGCACGAGGCGACAAACATCTGGCGATGATCGAGGACGCCGACCATCTCGATGCATGGCGCAACGGCGGGCGCGCACACGTCATGCAGTTTCTGGCCTCTCTGAGCGCGCGCGAACGGCAGAGAACCTCCGACGCAACGTGACCGGTCGTGCTTGAAAAAAAATCGGGCCTCGGACGGGAACCGGCTAGCGTGGGCTTCGTCAGAACCAACTCACAAGGCGCGGCTGTCCCGCCCCGCATTCGTTATTTACCGATTGATATTCGGCTTAAGAAAAGGAGCGGTCAATGTTTCAGTATCCCGGTCTCATCGCTTATCAAATGCCGTCGATCGCACGCGCCAATCTTCAGGCGTTTCTCAACGCGAGCGAGCGGTTCGCGAACGGTCTGCATGCGCTGACAGAACTGAATGTTCAGACGGTGCGCACGGTCATCGAGGAAAGCAATTCACTGCTGCGCACCGGCGACGAGACGAGCGCCGGCGAAGCGTTGAGCTGGCAGTCGGTGATGCTCGCGCAGTTGCCGCAGAAGGCGGCTTCGTACGGACAGCATGTGCTGTCGATCATCACGTCGACCGAAGCGGATATTCTCGGCGAAGTGCGCAGCCAGTACGAGCGCAACGGCATCACGCTGAAAGGCCTGTTCGATAGCGGCGCGCAAGCGGCTCAGGAGACGACGGAATCGACGAGCCTCGTCGTGACCAATCTCGCGGAAACGACGAGCGAAGCAGCGGCGAACACGTCGGGTGTGATCCTCGATGCAAGCGGCGAGATCGCAAACGAAGCGGCCAGCGAGTCCGCCGACGAAACCAAGCAACTGGTTCTGCCCGCGGAAGAAGCGCAGAGCGCGCCGGTGAAGCCGCCGCGTTCGTCGTCGCGTCGTCAAGGCTAACCACCGGAGGCGGTCTTACTCGGCCGCCTTCTTCTTCGCGCGCGGCTCCTTCAATACGACCCACGCGGGCGCATGGTCGCTCGCGTGCGGCTCGCCGCGTACCCATGTATCGACGCCCGCATCCTGAAGCCGTGGCGCGAGATCCTTGCTGAGCAAGATGTGATCGATGCGCAGCCCCGAGTTCGTCTGCCAGTGCTGGCGGAAATAATCCCAGAAGGTATAGATGCGCTCATCGGGATGCTTCTTGCGCAGCGCATCCGTCCAGCCCTGCGCGAGCAGCTTCGCGAAAGCCGCGCGGCTTTCTGGCTGAAGCAAGGCATCCTTGAGCCATGAGCGCGTGTTGTAGATATCTTCGTCGGTCGGCACGACGTTATAGTCGCCCGCCAGTATCACCGGATGTCCGCTTTCGAAAAGCGTCTTCGCGTGCGCGTTGAAGCGCTCCATCCATGCGAGCTTGTAGTCGAACTTCGGGCCCGGCTGCGGGTTGCCGTTAGGAAGATAAAGACAGCCGATCAGGATGCCATGCACCGCCGCTTCGATATAACGGCTGTGCGTGTCGTCTTCGTTGCCGGGCAGGCCGCGACGGCTCAGAACCGGCTCGGCGTCCCGCGCCAGTATCGCCACGCCGTTCCACGATGCCTGTCCGTGCCACACCGCGCCATAACCGGCAGCCTGTATGGCGGAAATGGGGAACTGCGCGTCGGTGGCCTTGAGTTCCTGCAAGCAGACGACATCCGGCGCTTCGCGTTCGAGCCAAGCGAGCAAGGCATCGAGACGCGAGCGTATGCCGTTGATGTTGAAGGTCGCGATTTTCATCCAGCGGTCTCCATCGGTCATGGCGTCATATCGCCGTCGATCGTACACGCATCGCACGATGCGTGCCGCCACGGTTGACCTTGGAGGATTGGACAAAAAATTGAGCCGATTCGGGCATTCGCGAGTTCTTCTCGATGCCCGAGCCTTCAGAGTGTGCCGCGCCGCATTCAGCCCATTGCAATCTACGACTGAACGCCCCAGCGCCGCACGGTCACGCGTTCGATGGTATCGAAGACGAGATGTTCGACCGCCAGCCCGATCACGATGACCGCTGCCAGCCCCGCGAACACGCGGTCCGTATAGAGCTCGTTGCGGTTCTGGAAGATGTACCAGCCCAGCCCGCCCCTGCCCGAACTCGCGCCGAACACGAGTTCCGCTGCAATCAACGTGCGCCACGCGAACGCCCAACCCACTCGCAAGCCGGCGAGAATGGACGGCAACGCGGCGGGCACGAGAATCAGCACGACGTGCCGCAGGCCCGTGAGCCCGTAATTGCGGCCGGTCATGCGCAGCGTCGACGGAACCGCCTGGAATCCCGCATACGTATTGAGCGCGAGCGGCCACAGCACCGAGTGCACCAGCACGAAAAGAAGACTGCCGGTGCCGAGCCCGAACCACAACAACGCGAGCGGCAGCAACGCAATGGAGGGCAAGGGATTGAACATCGCAGTGAGCATCGAAAGAATGTCACGGCCGATGCGTGTCGATACCGCAAGCGATGTCAGAGCGAACGCGAGCGCCGCGCCGAGCAGATAACCGCGCAGCAGCACGGACAGCGAGATCGCGGTCTTGGCGATCAACTCGCCGGTAATGATGCCCTGCGCGAAGGCAACGCAGGTCGCGCTGAAGGTCGGCAAGAGCAAGTCGTTATCGACCACGCGCGCAACGCACTCCCATAACGCCATGAGCGCGACCGCGATCAGCAACTTGCGCAGCCACGCACGGTCGAAAAGACGCGTCGCAAGCGGCAAGGTCGCGTCGCGCCGCGTCGCATCGGCTGCGGGCGCGAATGTCGACGGATGCCGTTCGAACTCGGGCCGCACTGGCGGTTCGATCAATTGCGGCGTGCTCATTGCGCGATCTCCTCTTCGAACAACAGACGATGGATACGCGCGACGCTCTGTTGAAAGTCGCCCCGGCCCACGCTCTCCTGCGAATACTGATGACTGTTCAATTCCGCGCGCACGCGGCCGGGATGCGGCGTCAACAGCAGAATCCGATTCCCGACGATCAGCGCCTCTTCGATGGAGTGCGTGACGAACAGCAACGTGAAGCGTTCATCGCTCCACAGCCGCAGCAGTTCTTCCTGCATGCGGCGGCGCGTGAGCGCATCGAGCGCGGCGAACGGCTCATCCATGAGAAGCACGCGCGGTTGCATGGCAAGCGCTCGCGCAATCGCGACGCGCTGCTTCATTCCGCCGGACAGCGTATGCGGATAAGCATCGGCCACATGCGCAAGGCCGACCTTGTCGAGATAGTGAAGCGCTCGTTCACGCGCTTCCGCGCGGCCCAGCTTGCGCGCGACACGCAACGGAAAAGCCACGTTCTGCAAAACCGTCTTCCAGGGCGGAAGCTGGTCGAACTCCTGAAACACGACAATGCGGTCCACGCCCGGCCCGCGCACGCGCTCGCCGTCGATCTCGATGCTGCCCGCCACCGGCTGAATGAATCCCGCCACTGCCTTCAGCAAGGTGGACTTGCCGCACCCCGACGGTCCCAGCAGCACGAAGCGGTCGGCGCCATAGACATCGAAGCTCACGTCATGCGTCGCCCGCACGAGACGCTCCGGCGTGCGGTATTCCAGCGAGACATTACGCGCGCTCAACAGCTTGGTGGTCGATAGAACGGCCTTGTTGCTTTCGACCGGATACAGCACATGAGGATTGGCAGCCATGATCGCAGTGCAAAAACGCAAACCATCAAGATACCGGCGCGCGTTTCAGAGCCTAACCAATGAATGCGCATATTCAATGCACGATCGCGGATAAGGCGCCTGCTCGGATCCCTTAACTTCCGTCGCGCGTGGCGGGATCGCTGAAGAAATAGTCTTGCCACGACTTCGGTTCGTTCTTGATGACGCCCACGCGATGCATGAATTGCGCGAGCGCGAAGGTGTTCTGTGGCGCGATCTTGAACTGCACCGAAGGGTCCGTAATGATCTTGACGAGCAAGGCGCGGTCGATCTTGGCCTGATTCACGCGCAGATAGATGTCCGCTGCTTCGTTCGGACGCTGCGTCACGAAGCGCGCGGCATCGGCTAAACCATCGACGAACGCGCGATACGTCTTCGGATTCGCGTTGCGGAATTTCTCGGTCGCATAAAGAACCGTTGCGGAACTGGGTCCGCCGAGCACGTCGTAGGAGCTGAGAACGATGTGCGCCTTCGGATTGCCCGCCAACTCCTGCTGCTGAAACGGCGGATTGCCGAAGTGCGCGTTTATTTCCGTGCCGCCCGCGATGATCGCGGCGGCTGCATCCGGATGCGGCACCGCTTGCGTCAGCTTGTCGAGGCGATCGAACTCTTTGTCGCCCCACTGCTTCGCGGCGGCATATTGCAGAATGCGCGACTGCACCGACACGCCCACGGCGGGCAACGCAATACGGTCTTTGTCCGTGAAGTCGGCGATGGTCTTCACGCGCGGATCATTCGATACGAGGTAATAAGGCAGATTGCCGAGCGAAGCGACGCCCTTCACGTTCTGGCGCCCGTGCGTGCGGTCCCAGATGGTCAAGAGCGGACCGACGCCTGCCGCCGCGATATCCACGGAACCGGACAGCAGCGCGTCGTTGATGCTCGCGCCGCCGGAGAGCTTCGCCCAATCCACCTTGATATCGATGCCCTGCTTCTTGCCTTCCTGCTCGATGAACTTCTGGTCGCGCGCCACGTTCAGGAGCAGATAGACCACGCCATATTGCTCCGCAATGCGCAGGGTGCCTTCCGCGAAGGCGTTGCAAGTGCCGCCGAGCGAAAGCGCCAACGCGCAGACGAACGCGCGCAGCGCGCCCTTCCCTTTTCGAGAATGCATCGAAAAACCCCGTGTTTATAGGACTATTTGTGTTTCGGCTCAGAAAGGCGCATCGCCTTCGATGGTGGTGCGATACAGCTTGCGACGCTGATCGTCCGGCGTGCCCGCGGCCAAGTGCATGACCGAGCGGTTGTCCCAGAACACCATGTCATGGTCGCGCCAAACATGCCGATAGACGAATTCGGGCCGCACGCTGTGCGCGAAGATTTCGTCGAGCAATGCGCGGCTTTCATCTTCCGGCATATCGACGATGCGCGTGGTGAAGTGCTCGCTCACGAAGAGCGCCTGACGACCCGTCTCCGGATGCGTGCGCACGATGGGATGCACGACAGGCTTCACCTGCGCGATCTGCTCCGGTGTGAGATTCGGACGCCACGGACTGCGCTTTTGCAGCTCCGCATATTTCGCGAGATACGTGTGCTCCGCGAAACGCCCCTCGACCGCGTTCTTCAGATGCGCGGGCAACGTCTCCCACGCGAGATGCTGATTCGCGAACAGCGTGTCGCCGCCTGTCGATGGGAGCTCTTGCGCATGAAGCATCGAGCCGAGGCTCGGCTTCTCTTTGTATGAGAGATCCGAATGCCAGAAGTGGCCGGCGTCGCCGAGTCCAATAGGTTTGCCGTTCTCGATGATGTTCGACACCACGAGCACTTCGGGATAGCCGGCCAGTCCGAACTGGTGCAATACGTGAATCTGCAATGGCCCGAACCGCTTGCTGAAGGCGACCTGCTGCGCGGGTGTGATGCGCTGTTCGCGGAACACGAGCACGTGATAGTCGAGGTGAGCGCGATGAATGCGCGCGAAATCCTCAGTGGACAAGGGCTGCGACAGATCGAGCCCGATGACCTCTGCGCCCAGCGGGCCGTCGAAGGGACGAATGACGATATGTTGCTCGACGGCCTCGGCAGCGTCGTGAGTCGGCGAAAGAATGGTCACGGTGTAATGAAAAGCGGCGGACAGACGAATAATCTACGCCCGGCACGCGCGCGCGGCAACGAACGATGCGCGATTTGATTATCTGGCGCGATGCTAAGACCGGGAGAGGTCAGTCTTCGATAGCATCGAAAGGCAATTCGACCTGTACCGGCGCAACCGAAACGCCGGCTTCGTCAGCGGACTCCAGCGCGCTCACGCGCACGCCGAGCAGTCGCAGTCTTTTGTCGAGCACGATTCGTTTGAGGCACTCGGTCGCTGCGCGACGAATCTCGGATGCATCGGCCGTGGCGACCGGAATCGTCAAGTCGCGCGTGACGGTGCGAAAGTCGTCGAAACGCAGCTTGATGCCGACGGTGCGCCCCACGTAACCTTTGCGCGCGAGATCGTCCGCCACGCGCTTGCACAGGCCCGTGAATTCCGCCGAGAGCGTGGCGCGGTCGTGTTTAGGATGCAGGTCGCGCTCGAACGTGGTCTCGCGGCTCATGGACTTGGGCGTGGAACTGACGACGACAGGCCGCTCGTCCTGCCCTTGCGCGATGCGCGCGAGCCACGCCGCATAAGTCGGACCGAAGTGCGATTGCAGAAGGCCCAGGTCGGCGGCCGCGATATCGCCCACGGTCACGATGCCGAGCGCCGCGAGCTTGTCATTCGCCTTGGGCCCGATGCCGTTCACCTTGCGCGCGGCCAGCGGCCAGATGCGCGTGGGCAGGTCGTTCATCGTAAGAATGGTGAGACCGTCGGGCTTGTCCAGTTCCGAGCCGATCTTCGCGAGCAGCTTGTTCGGCGCGATGCAGATAGAACACGTGAGGCCGGTCGCTTCGCGCACCGCGTCTTTCATGCGCTGACCAATGTCCGCGGAATCGCCGGGCATGTCGGTGACGTCGATATAGATCTCGTCGATGCCGCGGTTCTCGATCTGCGTGGTGAATCCGGCTATCGCCGCTTTGAAGAGGCGCGAGTAATGCCGATAAGACTCGAAATCTGTCGGAAGAAGAATGGCGTCGGGCGCGAGCTGCGCCGCTTTCATCATGCCCATTGCGGAGAACACGCCAAACTTGCGCGCTTCGTACGTGGAGGTCGTCACGACGCCGCGGCCCGCGTAGTCGCGCAATCGCTTGAAACGGCGCGTGCCGTCCGCCAGCGTCTCGGGCGCGGCATTTCGGCCGCCACCGACCACCACCGGCTCGCCGCGCAGTTCCGGATAGCGCAGCAGCTCGACCGAGGCGAAAAACGCATCCATGTCGAGGTGCGCGATACGGCGCGGCAGCGTCTGCGAGGCGAACGAGGAAGGCAGTGAGGCGTCCATCGACGGCGAAAGGCGAGCGCAAAAGCAAGAGCAAGAGCGCTTAGGGCCGAAGTCGAAAATGGCTTACTGTACATCCATACAGTGATTTTCGCCAGCGGCCTTTCAGTGACGCTTCAGCGGCTACTCTGCCGCGCGCTTTTCCGCGAGTGCGCGGCGGCAGTCGTCGAAGACCTGCCGGACCACATCCGACTGATAGTTGAGGTCTTCGCTGTCGAGAATCTCCTCGACGGCATCGCGCGCCCAGTCGGCCTCGAGTATCGCGCAATGACGCGCGGCCAGATCGCGCGCGATGGCGGCGAGCTTCGCGACCGTCAGCCAGTCCGCGAGCCGTTCATGCCTGTCGAGCCACTTGTGCGCGGCCTGCACATGGAAAGCCGCCGCCGGCCAGTCTCCGTTCAGATAGAACGCGCCCAGACTGCCGCATGTCAGCCAGCACAGCAATTCGACGCGGTCCCGGGCACTCAGGGTACGAGGCACATCGTTCATGGCGGCGCTCACGAAGGACGTTTCGACGAGAGGTACGTCAGCGAATACGCTGCGTTCCGTATGAATTCCGTATGAAACAAGATAGCACGGGATGGTGCGCCGCGGCAGTGCCTTGCAAGAAAGGCATCGTGTGCTGACGAACGCATGAATCGTGGCTAAGAATTCCCTGCCTCCCGACGAAGGAGCATGTCAAAGGCGGTAACTTAGACCGCGCAAGCAGTGCGTGGCGCACCGGGATACCATGACGAGTCGAGCCGCGCGTGCCCGCCGCGGATCGCGTCCTCTTTCATCAGATCCCGACCGCATGCCCCAACACAAGCAGACCGTCCGTCCCCTCGTCATTGCCGCAGTGATGGCCTCGATGGCCATGGTGGCGATCGAAGCCACCATCGTTTCGACCGCCATGCCGCAGATCGCCACGCAGCTCGGCGGCCTCAATCTGTATAGCTGGGTGTTCTCGTCGTTCCTGCTGACGCAGACCGCGCTTACCGTCGTATTCGGCAAGCTCGCGGATCTTTACGGCCGCAAGCCCGCGATACTCGCCGGCATCGCCATCTTTCTCGTCGGCTCGATACTCGCGGGCTTCGCGTGGTCGATGCCCGCCATGATCGTCTTCCGCCTGATACAGGGCGTCGGCGCGGGCGCCATTCTGCCGGTTGCGCTGACGGTGGTCGGCGATCTCTATCCGGCACGGGAGCGCGGTAAGGTGCAAGGCTACCTCGCAAGCGTATGGGCCGTGTCCGCCGTGCTGGGGCCGATGGTCGGCGGCTTGCTCATCCGGCATCTTTCGTGGAGCTGGATCTTCTGGATCAACCTGCCGATCGGCGCGCTCGCCGCGCTGCTTTTCGTGCTCTTCCTGCATGAGGAGAAGCGCCACGAACGTCCGGCAATCGACCTTGCAGGCGCGTTGCTGTTCACGGCCGCCGTCGCTTCGCTGATGATGGCGCTCACCGATGCCAGCACCGCAAGCAGTGCGCGCGTCGGCGTGGAAGTCGCGATCTGCATCGTGGCGAGCGTGCTCTTCGTCATGCAGGAAAAGCGCGCCGCCGATCCGATGATCTCGTTCGGCTTATGGGCGCATCGCCCGATCGCGGCGGGCAACGCCGCGACGCTGCTCGCGGGCATGGCGTTGATGGGCTTGACCACCTTTCTGCCGATGTACGTGCAAGGCGTCATGCATCGCTCGCCGGTCGAAGCGGGCCTCACGCTCACGATGATGATGATCGGCTGGCCCAGCGGCGCCACCTTCACTTCACGCACCTTCAGCCGCATCGGGCTGCGCCGCTTGTTGATCGGCGGAACCGTCTTCATTCCGCTCGGCGCGATTCCGTTCGTGCTTCTCACGCCGCAGTCGAGTCCCGTGTGGGCCGGCGTCGGCTCCGCGGTGATGGGCTTCGGCATGGGCATACTGAGCGTATCGTGCCTCATCCTGATTCAGGAGATCGTCAAGCTGTCCGAGCGCGGGAGTGCCACTGCATCGAACCTCTTTGCCCGCAATCTCGGGAACACGCTCGGCGCGGCCGTGTTCGGCGCCGTGCAGAACTATGGGCTGGCTCATGCGAGCGGCGTGCCGGCGGTCAGCGCCGATCAATTGAAGCGCCTGTTATCGGCCGTGCCGGGCAACTTCGCGAGCAACGCGGAGATTCGCTTCGCGTTGCACCATGCGCTGCATCTGACCTTCACGTCGATGTTCGTGATCGCGCTGGGCGCGGTAATTTCGATGCTGTTCATGCCCGCGGTAGACATCGGTCGGGCTCGGCCTGCGGTGGGGACGGTCAGCGCCAACGACGCGCCGGAACGCGTCGGCATCGACGCCTGATCCGGCGTCGATGCTTAGCACACCCAGTCTCAATCTTGCGCCTGAATGAGCGGGCTGTCCTGCTTGTCTTTCGACACGCTCGCATCTCCGCTCTGGCTGCCCGGCGCGGCCGATTCGTCCGCCGCGATGGTCTGCGTGTTCATGCCTTGTTGCGACGTGGGCGCGCCGGTATCGGGCTTATAGTGCGGCGCAGGACCATAGCCGCTTGCGAGCGCGTAAGGCGCGGCAAGCGAGGCCGCGACGAGAACAATGCCGGTGACTTTGCTGATCATGGTTGTACTCCTGAGGGTTTCAGATGTCCACTTCATCGGCCAATGCACTGCCCTGCCAGCATGCGACCTTCCGAAATGTGCACGCAGTCTACGTGCGTGACTCGACCATGAAATCCCCCCAGAAGCGCGGATACGAATGGCGGAAGCGCCCTGAATGAAGCGCTTCGCGCACATCAATCAGACGTTGTCTTCCACCGCGATCGCCACGGCGCCCGCATTGATCGTCAAACGCGTGCGCTTTTGCAAAGGGTTCTGCGGCGCGGTGCCGTCCGCGTTCAGCCCCTTCACCTTGTTGTAGATCGCGACGAACTGCGTGGGCGTGACTGTCGCCGATGCATAGCCGATCGCATCGTGGTCCGCATACAGCATGTCCGGATTGTTCTGCCTGATGAACGCATCCAGTGCCGACGATGAAGTGATGAGCGATGCCAACGGCATGCCGGCTACATAGTTCGTCGCATCCTGAAAGAACGGGCGGCTGCTGACGCCCGCCGCCATGAGATCGACGAGCACAGGCGTGCCTGTCGCCGGATCGGGCACATCGCGCACGATGCCGGCCTGGAAAGCATGAAGATCGCCCGTGATGGCGATGAGATTCGTAATCCCTTGTGCCTTCACGAACGATGTGAGATCGGCCTTGTGCGATGGATACCCGTCCCATGCGTCGCAGTCCATCACGAACACGAGGTTGTCGGGCGCAGGCGCGATCGAACGCAGATCGAGCCACAGGCGATTCATCATCACTTCGTTGCCCCAGACCTTCCATATGGAGCTCGAGGCTTTCAGCGTGTCCTTCCACCATTGCGTCTGCACCGGGCCGAGCATGGACGGAATGCGCCCGAGACGCTGCGTATCCGCCGCCTCGAACTGCGCGAGCACCTGTTGCGGCACCGCGTACCGCGAGCCGACGAGATCGTTGCCGTTCACAGGATCATGTCCCAGCTTCTGCGCGACAGCCGCTTCGCTGACCACATGATCGTCGCGATAAAGCCGCTCGTCGGTCATGACGAGGTGAATCAGCGAGCCGAAGTGGAAGTCCCGGTAGATGCGAATGTTGTCGTAGCTGGCGTTGTTGAGGTCGAACGACACGTCGCCCCAATCCACCGGCAAATATTCCGCCCACGCCTGATTCGCATTGCGGCGTCGCGCTGTCTGCTGCACGTTCGCGTTCGTGTACGTCTGGTGGTCTTGCCAGCAATCGTCCGAGAACTCGTGATCGTCCCAGATGGCGATCACGGGAAAGCGCGCATGAACGGTCTGCAAGCGCGCGTCGCCGCGATACGTGCGATACAGCGTGCGGTAATCGGCGAGCGTGTTCGCATAGACGCCGCCGCCCGACATCGCCACGCCATCGGGCAAGGTGATCTGTGGGTGCGCCGGCTCGGCGGCGTTCTTTTCGTTCGGACTACCGACGGTCTCGTAGATATAGTCGCCCAGATGCACGACGAAATCGAGGTCGGTTTCCGCCGCGAGCAGCGTGAGCGCCTGCCAGTGGTTCACGCTCCAGTTCTGGCAGACGAACCACGCGAAGCGCAGTTGGGCAAGCGATTCGGTGGCCGCCGCTGCGGTGCGTGTCGTGCCTGTCGCGCTGATGTCACTGCCGGCAATGAAGCGGTAGTAATAGGTCGTCTTCGCGCTGAGACCCGTGACTTTGGCTCGCACCGTGAAATCGTAGTCGGGAATGGCGCTGAGGGGCACGCTCGCCGCGAGTTGCGAGAAGTCGGGACGCGTGGAGACTTGCAGCGTCAGGGCGATTGCCGCTTGCGAGGCGCTGCTCGCATTGGCGACGCAGCGCGTCCAGAACACGACGGACGTATCGCGCGGGTCGCCGCTCGCGACGCCCTGCGCGAACGCGTACACGCCCGACGGCGGTGGCGTGGTGCCGCCGCCCGCGCTGCTGCCGCCCTCGTCATCGCTCGAATGATGACAGGCCGCGAGCGTGCCGGACGCTGCCGCAACGGTATAGAACATGGACAACGACATAAAGCGGCGACGATCCATGACAGCCTCCAGGAAACGACGTGGCAGACAGACCATGCGCGCTCGATGTGTCGACTTCGAATCCGACCGGATAGCGGCTTACGGACGATGTGATGGCTTACACGCTACAAACAGCGGGTGTCAGTGTCAATACCGGACCGGTATAGAACGATCGTTCTATCAAGCATCGCGCTGCGGAACGGTCCGCAGAGGAAAGACGAGCCTTGCGCAAAGCAATCCGATGGCGCCGCCGAGAAGCGTCTCCCATGCGCGCGCGGCGAGCAGCGGCACGGAATGAACGCCGCTCGCGGCCAGCGTCACGACGAGCGCAAAGGCGAAGGCTCCGCATGCGATGTCGTAGCGGTCCGGCAGCGCCATCGCGTAGACGATCATCGCGATGGCAGCCATCGCCCAGACGAGAAGCGGCGCATGCTCAGCAAGCGGCAGGCAAATGATTCCGATGGGGACGCCCACCAGCGTGCCGTAGATACGCCTTCGCACACGGTCCGCCGTTCCGACCGCGGACGTCGCGACCACATAGACGCATGCCGTGATGGCCCACGCCGATTCGGCGAGCGCGAACGCCGCGTTGAGCAGCGCGACGACGAGCGCGCCGCTCGCTGCTTGCAGACCCATGGCAAAAGCGGGCGACACTGCCTGTCTGCCATAGACCGGCTGCGATGCGAGCGCAGGCGGCACCACAGGATGTTCCGCAGGTCCGCTCAAGAGACGCGGCACGATGGACGCCAGCATGGCGATCAGCAGGGCGACCACGATTGCCCACGTATCCATCGGCGCGAGCTTCATCACGTAGGCGGCCACCTGACCGATATAGAACTGCGATCCGATGCCACCGCCCGTTACGCCGAAACGCTTCAAATAGCCCGCAAAAAAGGCCCCGGAGACGAGGATGAACTCGGCACCGCTGCGGCCGTGTTCGTCGAACCACGGTCCGAGCCATGCAACGGTGAACGCGCCGCACGCCGCCGCGAGGCACAGCACCGCGAGGTCGCGGCTCGATTCACGCCGCCTCGCGCGCGCCTCGGACACGCTCGCCCACAGCGCGAACGTCGCGGCGAGCGAGCCGACCGACACGCTTGCGGGCACGTCGCGCGTCACATCGTGCAAGGCGCCGATGGCCGCCGCAAGGCCATACGCCGTCACGAGCCGCAAGCCCTTGATGCGCCGATGCGTGCCGGGGTCCACGCGTTCGAACCATGCGGTCATTGCCAACAGGTAGCGAGCGTTCATCGCGATTCACCTTGTGCCTCTAGCTGCGCTTCTTCCGCGCGGGTCGTTCAACCGCCTTGGCTCGATCTAAACCCGTGCCGTGCGCGGCTGCATCGGCGATACATTCGGCAAGCCGCGCCGCTGCGTCGTGATCGGCGCGCCGCGCCCGCTCGACGAGACCGATCTCGCGATGAAACGTATCGTCGCCGAGATCGTGCGCCACGGTGCCTCGCGGCCACGCACCGATGCCCGCCGACTTCGGCAGTAACGCGACACCCATGCCGCGCGCGACGAGTTGCGCGATGCCATGCAGCTCATCGGCCTCGATGGCTTCTCGCACGGCGATGCGCTTCTTGCGCAGGAAAACGTCCACTTGCCGGCCGCCGAACGAACGCCGGTCGTATCGAATGAACGGCTCGCTCTCTATCAACTCACGCCATGTCGCGCGCTTCTTTGCGGCCGGCGCGAGTAATACGAACGGCTCCGCGATCAGCGTGCGCCAGCGCAGTTCCGCAGGCAACGAAAACGGCGGGCGAATGATGACGGCCATGTCGGCTTCGGCGGCATCCACCTGCGCGAGCAGATTGAGCGACACGCCCGGCACGAGACGTATGCGCCATGCCGGCATGTCGCGCCGGAACGAAGCGATGGCATCGGGCAACAACGCAGCATGCGCCGATGCGATCGCGCCTACCGAAAGCGTGCCGCCCCGCCCTTCCTCGCCGCCGGGTTCGGCAAGACGCGCATAGAGCGCGATGAGTTCATCGGCGAGTTCGAGCGTGCGGCGCCCCGCTGCGTTCAGCGTCGCGGAGCGGCCGGTGCGATCGAACAGCGCAAAGCCGAGATGCGCTTCGAGCCGCTGCATTTGCGCGCTCACCGCCGATTGCGTCAAGCCGATATGCGCCCCTGCGCCCGCAAAGGTGCCGTGGCGGGCGACCGCGATGAAAGTCCTCAATTCGCGCAGCATGTGATAGATCGATTTTGTTGTTGCTCAGACCCGCAATTTATCGTTTTTCATGGATTTCGTTCATGAATACACTAGCGGCTTCTCTCGATCAACCCTCACGGACCTTCGACCATGAACACCCCGCACGACGCCATGCCGCCGTTTCATCTCGCGTTTCCCGTTCACAGTCTTTCGGATGCGCGCGCGTTCTATGGCGAACTGCTCGGCTGCCCGGAAGGACGCAGTTCGGAAGACTGGGTGGATTTCAATTTCTACGGGCATCAGATCGTGGCGCATCTTGCGCCGGACGAAGTCGGTCATCGGTCGACGAGCGCGGTCGATGGCGACGCCGTGCCCGTGCGCCACTTCGGCGTGGTGCTGTCTATCCCGCAGTGGGAGGCGCTCGCGGACAAGCTCAAGGCGGCCGGCACGCGTTTCATCATCGAGCCGCATATTCGCTTCAAGGGCGAAGTCGGCGAGCAGGCGACGATGTTCTTCCTCGACCCGTCGGGCAATGCGGTGGAGGTGAAGGCTTTCGCCAACATGGCGTCGCTATTCGCGAAGTGACTTTGTGAGCCTTCGCTGGCTCGCGCTGCAAATGAAACGGGACGCCATCGGCGTCCCGTTTTTACATCGTGCGAGCGTAATGCTTACGCTTACTGACCCGAGCCGCTTGCGCTGACCGGCGCGCCGGGGCCGCCCGGCGTCGCGCTGTCGCTTTGGCCAGCGGTCGAGCCGCTGTTCGAGGACGAATGCGTGCTGTGCGACTTCTTCTTCGAATGCGAGTGCTTGTGCGACGTTCCGGAGCCCTGCGTGGTGGTCTGCGCGTTGTCGCCCGCTTGCAGGCCCGTGGCCGAGCTCGGCGGATTGTCCTGCGCGAACGCGGATGCGCAAGCGAGAGCGAATGCGCCGGCGGCGCAGGAGAGAGCGATACGTTTCATGTCGAATGACTCCTGTTGGCGGTTTGCGAATGCGATGATTGCAGCTTGTTCTGCATGCTGGCCGTCGAGTGATGCGAGCGACGGCTGGTCGCAAGACGTCTGGAGCATGGGACGTGCCACGGTCTGACGATTCGCAAGCTCACAAGCCCGCATCACCGTGACATCGACATGACAACGCGGCGCGCGTCACCACGCGCCGCGAATCGCATAACGGGTTCAGTGACCCACTGGGCCCGTGGCCTTGAGGTCGGCATTCACCGCGCGCTGCGGATGAGCCGCTTGTTTGATGAGGAGCGCAACCGCAGAGACGAGCCCCGCGACTGCGATCACCGCGAAGATGCCACCGAAGCTGAAATGCAGGCGCGTGAGTTCGGCAACGAGGAACGATCCGGCAATGCCGCCGAAGCGCCCGATGCCGAGCATCCACGCGACGCCCGTGCCGCGCCCTTGCGTCGGATAGAACGCGGCGGCGAGCGCGGGCATCGACGATTGCGCGGTGTTCATCAAGACGCCCGCGAGGAACACCACCAGCACGAGCAAGCCGACGTTGCCCACGGCCTGTCCGATGCAGTAGACGCTCACCGCCGTCAATGCATAGCATGCTGCAATCACGCGGTTCGCGTTGAACTTGTCCATCAGCACGCCGAGCAGCACCGCGCCGACGCCGCCGAGCGGAAACAGCGCGGAAATCAGCGTCGCGCGTTGCGGGCTCAAGCCGGATTCCTTGAGGAGAATCGGCATCCAGTTGATCGATGCATAAAAGATCACGAGGCCCATGAAGTACGCGAGCCACAGCATGATGGAGCCGATCACATAAGAACGCGACAACACCACGCTCATGCCGCTCTGACCTTGCACGGCAGGCGCGGCTTCGGTCATGAAGAAGGAGCCGGCGTGGCGAGCATCGTCGGAAATGCGGGCAAGCGTCGCGCGAATCTTCTCGACGGGCTTCGACTTCGCCACCATGTAGCGCACCGATTCAGGCAACGTGATGAGCAGCAGCACGGCAAGCGCGAGCGGCGCGACGCCGCCGAGGAACAACACGCTGCGCCAGCCGAACTGCGGGATCATCCATGCCGCGAGGAAGCCGCCGAATGCAGCGCCCAGCGGAAAGCCGCAAAACATCAGGTTGATGAGCGTGGCGCGACGGTTGTCGGGACAGAACTCGCTCATCATCGTGACGGCGTTCGGCATGGCCGCGCCGAGGCCCAGGCCGGTGATGAAGCGCAGCGTGGTCAAATGCTCGAGGCTCGCGGAATACGCCGACGCAAAGCACGCGACGCCGAAGATGATCACCGACGACAACAGCATCGCGCGGCGGCCGAGGCGGTCGGACAAGGGCCCGGACAGCAGCGCGCCCGCGGCGAGGCCGAAAAGCGCCGCGCTCAACACGGGCGCGAGCGCCGGCCGGCTGATGTGCCACTCGGTAACCAGCGACGGCGCGATAAAGCCGATCGCGGCCGTATCGAAGCCGTCGAGCAGCACGATGACGAAGCACATGCCGAAGATGAGCCATTGAAACGGCGAAAACGGGTGCTCGTTGATGAACGTCTGCACGTTCACGTTTGGACTTCTGCTCACTTCATTCCCTTCCGAAAGAGACGATGAATGTTCGCTATGCGAACAGCGATTCACATAGCGAACTATGCGTTTCGCGTGAGAATACGGAATAGCCCCATGTGCCGCAACGCGGGGTTACCCGGAAATGAAAGGGACGTGGCGGCCGACTCGTCAGACTGAATCGACGTCTGGCGCCATTGCGAACCATACTGTCATCACGAGTTGCACTCTACAATCGATCTTCGAACGCGAACATTGCACAGGACATCGCATGAGCAAGATGGAAAGCGCAAGGCTGATCTATGTCATGGGCCCTTCCGGGGCGGGCAAAGACTCACTGTTGGCGTTCGCACGCGAACGCGTCGGCGCACGCGTGATGTTCGCGCATCGGTACATCACGCGCGCTATGACTGACGGCGAGAACCATATCGCGCTCACGCCCGACGAATTCGCCTCGCGCCTTTCTCACGGCCTCTTTGCGATGCATTGGGAAAGCCTCGGTCTGCGCTATGGCATCGGTATCGAACTGGATGCGTGGCTCGCGCGCGGCATCTCCGTCGTCGTCAACGGTTCGCGGCAGCACGCGCCCGAGGCGCTCATGCGTTATCCGGACGCATGCTTCGTCCATATTGATGCCGCGCCTGCCGTGCTGGCCGCGCGGCTTGCGAGGCGCGGACGCGAAGACGCACGGCAGATCGAGGCGCGGCTCGCACGCAGGCCCGCGTTCGAACTCCCGCGTCATGCGCGCGTGGTGCATATCGATAATTCCGGCTTGCTTTCAGAAGCCGGCAGCCAGTTCTTGAACATCGTCGGTCACGCTGGACAATAGCGCGCCGAATCGAACGCATTTTGCGCACGCTTTCGAATCGGCCTTAACTCATTCGTGCAGTCACGCACGAAGGCGTTTAGATGCATACGTTACGGCCGAGACCTCGCCTGCACGCTTTCACCTGCGCCGATAGAATGAGCGCATGTCCCAATCCCAAGAGAATTCGCGGCGGCACGAGCCCGACTTGCCGCTTCATACCCCCAGCACTGCCTCGCTCGCTCTCGCTGCGGCTATTGCAATGGTCGCGTGGCTTGCCATCGCGGCGCAAACGGATCTGACCATCGCGCGTTCGCTCGATCGCGGCCTGACCGTCATGGACGGTATCGCGCGCATGAGCAGCTACCTCACGAATCTGACGGTATTGCTCACGGCCATCTGCTTCACGTGTGTCGCCACGCGCGCTCAGGCGCCGCTTGCGCGCTTCTTTCGTCAGCCGACGGTCGTCACCGCAGTCGTCGTGTATATGGTCTTCGTCGGCATCGCGTATAACACGCTGCTGCGCTTCTTATGGACGCCATCGGGCTATCGCGCGTTCGTCAATGAATCGCTGCACACGGTGGTGCCCGCGCTTTCCGCGTTGTACTGGCTCTTGTTCGTGCCGCGCTTTCATCTTTCCTGGCGGCGATGCGCGCTCTGGCTCGTCTATCCGCTGGGCTATCTCTTCGTGACGCTATGGCGCGGAAGCGAGTCGGAGTTCTACCCGTACTGGTTCATCGACGTGTCCGAGCTGGGTTACGAGCGCGTGTTTCTCAACGCCGCGATGCTGGTCGTGGCCTTTCTCGTGCTGATGAGCGTCTTTCTCGTCATCAATCACCGGCGCGACGATCTGCGCGTGCCCGATCCGGAAGTCGAATCCGACGACGTATCGGATTCGGGCGCTCCACATTGACCGACGCTTAGGCGTCCTTGGTATCGAACATCAGCAACTCGACGCCCGCCTGCGCAAAGTTGGACAAATCGCCGGCGGTTGCCTGGCCTTCCGGCGATTCAAGCGCGGACCGGATCGCATCGAGCGAATCGAATTCGAGCACGGCGACAAGGTGATACGGCGATTCGCCTTGCGCCACCGTGACCGGTCCCGTGCTCAACTCATAACGCCGGAGGCCCGGTAGCGTTTTGGCGAGCGGAGCGTGCGTCGATGTGTAATGGGCGTCGAATGCCTGTTTGTCCGACGGCGTTTTATACAGCGCGACCAGCTTGGCCATGTCGTGTCTCCTTGGTTGGGCCTGCTTGAAAGAACGGGCTACTGCTTCTCCAACTGAAGATAGATGCGTTGCACGTTCTGCGGCTGCGCGGTCGTGTAGAGCTTATAGCCGCTGAACGCGGGCAACTGCACTGCGTGCATGGCCTGCGTGAGACTCATGCCGCTCTTATAGGCTTGCTTCACGGATGCATCGAGCTCCCGTAAATAAAGGCCTGTTTGCAGAATGGCGTCGCCGCGCAAAGGCGGACCGAACGCGGGCACGACGGTGTTCAGATCGAGCGCACGCAGGTTTTCGAGCGCTGCGAGCCAGCCTGGTATCTGCTCGTTGCGTAGCTCGGGAATCCGGCCATTCGAAACCAGACTGCCCGCGAAGAGGACACCGGTTTCGGTATCGAGCACGGCCAGATCGCCCGGTGTGCTCGCGGGGCCGAAATGCAGCAGTTGCAACTTGCGTCCGCCGTTCTCTATCTCAGTGGTCCCGTCGATGGTGCGGTCAGGCACGGTCACGCGCGAGCCCGCCATCTCATCTTCACCGAGTGTCTTGCGCAGATTCGCAAGACAGATCGAGCAGCGATCATGGATAAGTTGCGCCGCGCGAACATGCGCGAGTATCGGCACATTCCGGTCGCGAAAGGCAGCGGCGCCGAAGACGAATTCCGGCGCCTGATGCGTGATGATCACAAGCGTCACCGGCAAAGGCGTCACCTTGCGGATGGCTTCGATCATCGCGCGGCCATAGCGATAAGACGGCCCCGTGTCGATCACCGTCACGCCGCTTTTCCCGACGATAAAGCCGTTATTCGCGACGATGCCATGATTCTCCGGCGCCACCGCGTCCCCGGTGCCGATGAACGCGTAAACGCCCGGCGCAATGCGCGTTGGCGCGGGCATGCCGGCGAGCGCGGCCATTGCCGGTCCAGCCCACGCACCGCATGCAATGAAAAGCGCGGCGATGAGTAGCTTCGCGCAGCGCAGCCTCATTTCATTGCCGACGCTTGCCCGGCCGCTTGCGTCTGAATAGCGATCGCGCCTTCGAACTGCTTGTTCTTGGTGTCCTCTATATGCGCTTTCAACTCGCCATTCCCGGTCGGCAGAAAGTAGAAGCGAAAATTCGGGTTCTCGCTGATCGAGAAGTTGACGTTCGCGGTCATCACCGGTTTATCCGCATAGGTGACGGCGACCTTGCGAATGAAATAGGCCGTCGCATAGTTGCGCGTGATCTGATTCATCGCCATGCCCGTGCGGTTCGGGTGCCGCACCATCACTTGCGCGAGTTGCGGCTTGCCTGCGACCGCCGCGCCCTCCGATTGCAATCGAACCGCGCCTGCCGCGCGTTCGGCTGCATCGTCATCCTTGTCGGCGGGTGCCGAACAACCGCCCGACGCCTTCACGAAGCGCACCGCGCTATACAGGTGCCCGTCGTTGGTCTCGGCGATGGCGCGCATGAACGTATAGTCTTCCACGCGCACACGCGTTTCGATGCTCGCCAGTCCGGACTCGGGCGTGAATTCGAAATAGCCCGCATACGGCTCGGGATTCTCGTCGATGAAAAGGTAGATCTTCTTGATGTAGTGCGCGGGACTCTGCGGGAACTGTGCGTTGATCGCGATAGGAACAACTGCGGCATCTGCCGCGCGCGCAGGGGCGTCGAGCGTGATGACGGATTCGCCATGCGTATCGACTGTTTGTCCCTTAAACGTGCCTTCCTTGAAATCCAGCCAGCGGGCGACCCTGTTCGGGTCGTCGTCCGGCTGGGCCGCTTGCGCGATCGATGCCATCAACGTAAGCAGCGCGAACAGTGCGCCGCGCGCGCGCATAGAGCCAGGCGTATCGGTCATCATGATGCCCTCCATGCTGCCTGTTACTGCTCCCATTCGAGTTCCGCATAAGCGGCCGTCACATTGCGACGATGGTAAATCTCGTAGAGCAGCCACTTGTCGCGCTGATCGAGGCCAACGGTGTCTACGGCTTGTTGAATCGTCGCGCCGCGCCTGATGGCCTCGCGCACGTCACCCGCGAGTTCGGCAAGATACTGCTCTTCTGCTTCCAGTGACTGCTGCCACGGCGGATCGAGCGGACCATGTCCCGGCACGACATGTCGCGGATTCATCTGCTTAATACGTGTGATGTCTTCTAGCCAGCCGACGACACTTCCGTCCACCACCGGAATGCAGCGCACGAAGAGCAGATCCCCGGTCCATAACGTACCGCTCTTCTCATCGTATACCGTCAAGTCGTTGTTGGTATGCGCTGTTTGCCATGTCCGCAGCGTCAACGGACGGTCGCCGAGATCGAGCGTTGCGCTGCCATCCACCGTTTGAGTCGGCCCGATGATTTCACTACCTTCGGCGATGTCTCCGAGTTCGCGGTTCAGCGCGCGAAGATAATTCTCCGCGCGCGACGCCTCCGCTTGAGCGAGCTTCACGCTTCCGACGAATTGCGGATGATCGTCCACGAATGCCGCATTGCCGAAGATATGGTCCGGGTGCATGTGCGTGTTGATGACATAGCAGACCGGCAGCGGCGTGATCTGTCGTACCGCCTGCCGCAGCGCGCGTCCCTCTGCGAGCGTGCCGCCCGTGTCGATCACCGCCACGCAGCGCGTGCCGACGATGAAGCCCACGTTCGCGATATCGCCCTTGTTCGCGCGTGTCGCAATGTCATCGTGAGCGCGATGCGCGTATTCGCCGGGCGCAATCTGCTGCATGGAAAGCGGCGGTTCCGCGCGCGTCGGTCCGACCAGAAGCGCAAAGAGCAACAACGCATGCCATGCGAATGAAAACGCCTTTACGCGTACTCGCGCCGAAATACCCCACATCCGCGCGATAGCGTCTTCGCTTCCCGGCGCATGCGCAGTCGAGCGGCCGAGGCTCATGTGAAGTTATCGGCTCGCGCGCGGCACATTCCCCGCCTTTACAGGCGCGCCCGCAGGCGGCGACAGATTCTTCAGCGCCCCTTGATAAGCGATCGTTTCCTTCTGCAGCGGATGGGCGAAGTCGTTGCCCGCGCCCGGCACTTCGGTGCGAATCATGAGAAGGCCGCCCGGCACGTCGTCCGCGATCACGAACGTATAGCGCTTGCCCGTGTACTGTGAGAAGCGTTCGGCATTGGGATCGTTCAGGTAAGGCTGAATCACGACCTGATGCGCCGTCACATGCTTGCCGCCTCCGATTCCGAGGGCATCGCTCGATACGGACGTAATCGCCGGAGCGGCTGCCAATGCGAGACGAACGCGCTGCTGAAAATAGCGCCGCTGTCCGCCCGTCAATTGCTCCATCTCGGCAATGTCGTGCTCCAAAAAATAGATGATGACCGGATTGCACGGCAGACCGCCGGGTACATTCACAGGACCGGTGCGGTCTGTCACGCGCGCATCGTTCTTGCTGTTGCCGGGACTCACGACGAGCACGCGCACCGTATCGCTGACTTTCGCGGGCGGACCGGAATAGTCCACGGAGTAATCCAGTTCCGTTTGCGGCTCGACGCCGCTCATATGCGGCTGCAGGAACACGAGGCGTTCAGCGGGCGCAATGTCCGCCCCCGGCGCCGAAGCGGCCGGCGGTGCTGCGGCCAACGCGCTATGCCCTTGCGTCAGGCCCAGCGCGCACGCGAGCATCACCGCGCAAAGAGTGACGGCAGGCGTTCTCATTGTGCTTGCGCAGGTTGCATCGGCTGGAGAGGCAGCAGCGGCACTTGATAGCTCGTCAATATCTGGTCGATCTTCGGCTGATTCGACGCAATCCAGTTATCGACCTTGTCGCGCCATGCTTTCTCTCCGTAGCGCACGCCCATGGAGATTTCGAAGTCGAAGCGAATGCCGGGCTGCGGCGGGAACGGAACGAGCCTAACTTTGTTATCCGAACGATTGACGAAGTATCCGGCAATTGGCCCCCAGACGAACGCAGCATCGACGTTGCCTTGCGACAGGTCGTGCTCGATCATCTCGCCGGGAAACGCCTCGGGATCGCCGCTCTGCCCTTGATACGACACCGCCTGCTCGATGAGGTTATTCCTGAGCAGCCAGTCCACGGCCGGGCTTTTGACGAAGATGCCGAGCTTCATTTTCCTGAGTTGATCCGGCGGCAGACTCATGAGGTCAGCGGGCGTCTTGATGTTCGCGTATTCCGGGCGATTCGGAAAAACCATCGCGTACGTGGAATGCAGATACGGCCGCGTCGTCGCAGTCAGTTCATAGCCCTTGGGTACGCCGATGATGAGATCGCACTTGTATTGCTCGGTATTCGGCACCTTGTCGCGCAGCGTATTCCTCACGAAGCCCATGCGCTGCGGATAGAACGTGTATTCGAGCTTATAGCCGAAATCACTCGCCATCTGGCTCGCGATTTTGTTCTCGAAGCCTTCGCCTTTCTGGTTCGAGAGCGGCATGTTGTTCGGATCGGCGCATACGCGAAGCACGCCGTCCGCGCCGTCGTTGTTCGGCAGGCTCGGCGGCGGGCCGCCTGCGCCCTGCGCGATCGCGGCGTCGGTCGAAAGCAGAGCAAGCGCTGAGAGCAATGCGGCCATACGACCGAATCGCGCGGTACGACTGGCCTTACGCTGAAACATGAAGCCTCCGGGAGTAGAAGCGGTCATCGTGCGCCGCTCGCGATGCCTTCACTTGGCATCGATTGCTTGCAGGTCGCCCGGATTGATCTTGCCGTCGGACCGCCCCTTCAGGTAGGTGTAGAGATTCTCCCAATTCTTCTGCATCATCTGGCTCGAGCTGAAGTCGGGCATGCCCTTGTCGACACGTCCGCCGAAGACCGTGCGATGAAATTCGTTCTTGTCGAGCGTCTTGAAAGCGTCGACGAGAGAGGGACCGACCAGACCTTCCTGCTTCGCCCCGTGACAGCGTTCGCACGCGAGCGCGCGCCAGGTACGCCATCCTTGCAGCGTATCGTTGTCGACCTTGTTGCCGTCGACGACCTGGTACGCCACCGGCTTCATCTCCCCTGAAGAGGTCTGAGCGAGAGGCGCGGATGACGCAACGAGCGCTATCGACAACACCAGGATGGTTCGGCCTATCATTCGCGTGTCTCCTTCAATATGTTTTTATGCAAGGCTCTGCTATGCGCGGCGGCACGCATGCCGCCGCGCAATTCTGCTCACGCCTGTATCAACTCGGGACAGCGAAGATGAAGAGCGTGCCGCCCAGCGCCGTGTACTTCGCGAGTTCGCGGTAACCACCTACCGCACCGAGGCCTTCCGTCGACTTTTCGAGTCCCGCTGCCATGCCGATGCCGGCCCAGCCGCCGATGCCCGAATACACGCCGACGTATTGCTTGCCCTGATACTGATACGTGAAGACGTTGCCGATGATGCCGGACGGCGTCTTGAACTTCCACAGTTCCTTGCCGTCCCTGATGCGTACCGCCTTGATGTAGCCTTCGAGCGTGCCGTAGAACACGATGCCGCCTGCGGTTGCCAGCGCGCCGGACCACACCGAGAACCGCTCGGGCTTGGACCATGCGATCTTGCCCTTGGCCGCATCCCACGCGATAAAGTTGCCCATCGCGCCGTTCTCGTTCGGGCCCGGATACATCGAGAGCGTTGCGCCGACGAACGGCTGACCCGACACGTAATCGACCTGGAACGGTTCGTAGTCCATACAAACGTGATTGGTCGGAACGAGGAAGAGACTCGAGTTCGGATCATATGCGGCAGGCTGCTGATCTTTCGATCCGAGCGCGGCAGGACAGATACCCTTCACGTTGTGATCCGGACCCGCCTTCTGTGTCGAATAGCTCGCGTTGCGAATGGGCAGGCCGCTCTTGAGATCGACGCTATCGGCCCAATTCACTGCCGGATCGTACTTCTGCGCGACGAGCAGTTCGCCGGTTTCGCGGTTCAGCGTATAGCCGAAGCCGTTGCGGTCGAAGTGAACGATCGCGGGCACTCGCTTTCCGCCGATGTTCAGGTCCGACAAGATCATTTCATTGACGCCGTCATAGTCCCATTCGTCGTGCGGCGTCATTTGATAGACCCACTTCGCTTTGCCGGTATTCAGGTCGCGCGCGAAGATCGACATCGACCATTTGTTGTCGCCGGGGCGCTGAGTCGGATTCCACGTGCCGGGGTTACCCGTGCCGTAGTAGACAAGGTTGAGTTTCGGGTCCCATGCGTACCATCCCCATGTCGTGCCGCCGCCGTACTTCCATTGATCGCCTTGCCAGCTTTTGGTCGACGAGTCGGCGCCCACGGGCATCATCTTGCCGTCGGACCACGTCATGGTTTGCTGCGGGTCCAGCAGCATCTCATCATCGGGCCCCGTGCTATAGGCCTTCCACACTTCCTTGCCGTCCTTGATGTTGTATGCCACGAGACGGCCACGCACGCCGAATTCGCCACCCGAAATGCCGGTCAGCACCTTGTCGCCGAATACGTGTGGCGCGTTGGTGTTCGTCTCGCCTTTCTTCGGATCGCCGTTCTGCGCGCTCCATACGACATCGCCTGTCTTGGCATCGAGCGCGACGAGTTTGGTATCGGCTTGCTGGAGGAAAATCTTGCCGTCGCCATAAGCGAGCCCGCGGTTGACCGTGTCGCAACACATCACGGAGATGACTTGCTGATCCTGCTTAGGCTGGTATTGCCAGAGGAAGGTTTGGTCTTTCAGGTTGACTGCGATGACTTTGTTGGGGAATGGCGAATGGATATACATCGTCTCGCCGATGACGAGCGGCGATCCTTCGTGACCACGTAGCACACCGGTGGACATGGTCCAGGCAACCTGCAACTTGCCGACGTTGTTCTCGTTGATCTGTTTGAGCGTGCTATAGCGGTGATTCGAGTAATCGCCCGCTTGCGCTGCCCAATTCGAAGGATTCTTGATGAGGCTGTCGAGTTGCGAATCGGCCTGCGCTACATAGGAATTCAGGCCTGCTGTCGCAACCACCGCCAGTCCAAGAACCAGGGTGCGTAAGTTCATGTCTCCTCCAGAATGGTGATGCCTCCGACCCAGGGATGACCACGCTACCGGGTTGCATCGCGCGCGCCTTCTCAATGCAGGTAACGAGCTACGCTGTGCCCGGTCATGGCCGAACGCATGCGTATCGACGCCAATTGCATATTCCATGCCGGTTTAATGCGCTCGTGCGGGTACTGAGATAACGCGGGAGTGACATGCTGTTCGCTCGCAATAGTACGCAAGCGTGCGGTGTATCGCGAGACATACTGTGTCAAATCCGCGAAATACTGGCTTCGTTAGCTTGCTTTCTGATGCGCCGCAGCACTGGTTGCCTTTGCTTGTGTGCCTTTGACGAAGACGCGCATACTGAATCACTCACGTCTTGTCCGAGACCTCGCCATGACTCAAACCGAGAAGGTGTACTCCGATGCGGAAATCGCCGAGCGTCTTATCGGTACGCTCAAACACTGGTACTTCGAGGATGGATGGCTTAGGCGCAAGTTCCGCACGGAAGGTTGGAAGGGCACGCTGATGGTCGTCAATACGGTGGGCCATCTTGCGGAAGCGGCCTGGCATCATCCGGACCTTACCGTTTCTTATGCGTTCGTTATCGTGAAGCTCAAGACGCATTCGGCCAAAGGCATTACCGATAAAGACTTTGCGCTTGCTTCCAAGATCGAAGAAGTCGTGCAGTGGCGGCCCTCGCTCGAGGGAGGGCCTCTTAGCGGGACGCCCACCGATGATCAGCGGTTTCGGTATATCAAGTACGATTGATTTTGTTTGCTTCTTTCTTGCGAGGCGTTTCTTGTCGTGGAACTTGTACACGTGTCGGTCTATTAGCGTTGCCCCTCCCCGGGGCGGGGGTCACTTTCTTTGCTGCTGCAAAGAAAGTAACCAAAGAAAGCAGCTTTTTTTTAGCCCGCAGCAATAACAGCGTGGTCACTCCGCAAAAAGACATTGGCAATCGGTTTGAGACAGCCTTGAATCACCTTCCACGCCCGCTGAACATTGACGTCATGCGAGCCCCTTGGCTCGTTAACACCACACCCCATTTAGTGCTTCTCGCTTCAAATCGCGTACCGTGCCGCGCATGAGTTCGTTGAGGCGCGGACTTGCCAGCACTGAGTTCAACGTGTGACAAGCGCGCATATCGTTGCAAGCGCTCGGTGTTAACGAGCCAAGGGGCTCGGAGGACGTGGCGCTCAGCGGGCGCGGAGGGTGATTCAAGGCTGCCAACCGGCTGAGTGCCAACGTCTTTCCGCGGAGTGACCACACTGTTATTGCTGCGGGCCCGAAAAAAGCTGCTTTCTTTGGTTACTTTCTTTGCAGCGGCAAAGAAAGTGACCCCCGCCCCGGGGAGGGGCAACGCCAATAGACCGACACGAATACAAGTTCCACAAAAAAAAAAGTTGGTACACCTTTTGCCTAAGGCATGAAAATTCCCGTACGAGCGAAAGCGGAAAAGAAACCCATGCCCAAGTCCGCCCTATCGCCGCCCCAGGCGATCACCCTTTCGGCGGATGCCCGGCTGCATCTGGGCTTCATCGATCCGAACGGTTCGCTCGGCCGCGCTTTCGGGAGCGTGGGGCTCGTCATCGACGGACACGGCACCCGCATAACCGCGCGGCGCGCCCAACGCAAGGGGCGCATAGACGGCACATCGACGCAAGCGCAGCACGAGCGCATCGAAGCGTACCTCGCGCGGCTCCACGAGGCGCTAGGCGTCACACAACCCGTCGACATCGAAGTACACGAAACCCCGCGCGCCCATACGGGACTAGGCTCCGGCACGCAACTCGCGCTGGCGCTCGGAACCGCGTTCGCCCGCGTGACCGGGCACGATCTGACCACAACGGATATCGCACGGCTGCTCGGACGCGGCGCGCGTTCGGGCATCGGCATACACGGCTTCGATCACGGCGGACTGATCGTCGATGGCGGACGCAGCACCGCGCACAGCGAGAACGCAACGCTCCCGCCACTGCTCGCGCGTCAGCGCTTTCCCGATGCCTGGCGCGTGTTGCTCATCGACGACGCATCCCGCGAAGGGCTGCACGGCGAAGCGGAGAAGCGCGGCCTCGCCTCGCTTGCGCCGTTTCCCGCCGCGCTCGCCGCCCATCTTTCGCATCTCGTCTTGATGCGCCTTCTGCCCGCCGTCGCCGAATGCGACTTCGAACCCTTCGCCGACGCGATCTGCGACATGCAGCAGACCATCGGCGAATACTTCGCGCCCGCGCAAGGCGGCGTATTCGCGAGTCCCGCAGTGGCGCATGCGCTGCAAGCGGTCGCGGCCGAACAGAAGGCCGGCATCGGTCAGACGTCATGGGGGCCGGTGGGCTTCGCGTTCGTCGCAAGCGCGCAGCAGGCCGAGCGCGCGCTCGCCACCGCGCAACGCGCAGCGCCGCACGCATCGCTCAGCTTTTCCATCGTCGCGGCCCGCAATCACGGCGCGACATGGCGCGCAGCCTGTCCGCGCGAATCAGGCGCAAATGCTGCGTGAATCGCGCCGCAACGCATCATTTCCCTCACCGACCGAGCCCAGACCATGCCCGATGCCGCCGAAAGACCTTACGTGCTGCACATGTTCACGAGCACGCCGCAAATGAGCCCGTTCGATGTGAACATGGCTGCGGACGCCGGCTATCAGATCGTCGTGCCGTATTGCAACGTCGATGAAGGCAGCGTCGTGCAACTCACGCAGGACGCCATCTTTTCGCGCGGTCCTAAAGGCGTGTCGCGCACGGGCATCTTTCTCGGGGGACGCGACGTGATGCTCGCCGCCGACATGCTCGAACGCGCGCGTAACGCGATGGTGCCGCCCTTCGAAGTCTCCGTCTTCGCCGATCCCAGCGGCGCGTACACGACCGCCGCCGCGCTCGTCGCGCTCGCGGAGAAGCATCTGAAGGCGTCGCATCAGGTCGGGTTCGACGGCAAGCGCGTAGTGATTCTCGGCGGCACGGGCGCGGTAGGGCGCGTGGCCGCCGCGATGACCGCATCGCTCGGCGCGGACGTCGTCGTCGCAAGCCATTCGAGTCAGTCGCGCGCCACGCAAGTCAGCGACGAAATCAACCGGCGTTTCGATATCGCTACAACCGGCGTCGCGACCGGTACCACGGAGCAATTGCATCGGGAACTGGCGCGAGCGGAGATCGTCTTCGCCACCGCCGCCGCGGGCGTGCAAGTGATGAACGCCGCCGACATCGCACAGGCGAAGCATCTGCTGATCGCCGCCGACGTGAACGCCGTGCCGCCCGAAGGCATCGCCGGGGTCAACGTCATGGACGACGGCAAGCCGCTTGCCGGCGCGGCGCGCACGGATGCCATCGGTATCGGCGCGCTCGCCATCGGCAACGTCAAGTATCAGGCCGAGCACCGCTTGTTCGTGCGCATGCGCACCGGCGGCAAGCCGGTGTATCTGGGTTTTCCCGAAGCATTCGACGAAGCCCGCGCCATCGTCGCGGGACAGGGCGCGTGATGAACGCGCGCGCGCCGCGCGTCGCCGTCGCCGGACTGTCGGCGCGCATGCTTGCGCAGTCGGCCGCGCGCGCGGGCCTGAACGTCGTCGCGCTCGATATTTTCGGCGACCGCGATACGCGCACGCACGCGGGCATGTGGTTCGACATCGGCGGCGAGGGCTTGTCCATCGACCGCGCGCGTCTCTACGATGCACTGCAACACGTGGCACGCTTGCCTCGCATGCTGGGGCTCGTCGTGACGAGCGGGCTGGAGCCGCTCGCCATCGAGCTAAGCCGCGCGCCGGGCGTGCCGCGTGTCATCGGCAATGGCGCGCAGTCGGCGGCCGTGCGCGATCCGCGGCGCTTCTTCGCGTTGCTCGACGACGCGCATATCGCCCATCCCGACGTGCGCTTCACGCGCCCCGCCGATGCGCGAGACTGGCTCATCAAGCGAAGCGACGGCTGCGGCGGCACGCACATCGAATGGGCACGCGAGCTCGACGACACGCCGCCCGGCGCCTATTTCCAGCGGCTATCGCGAGGCCGCCCGATGTCCGCGCTCTTCATCGCGGCACAACGAGAGGCCGTGGTCATCGGCTTCGCAGAGCAGACCACGGTGAGCGCGCATCGTCTGCCGTTCATTCATGCAGGGTCGCTCGGTCCCGTGACGTTGCCGCGCGATACGGCCGCGCGCATCGTCGATGCGATCGAAACGATCGTATGGCGAACGGATCTCACGGGTCTCTGCAGCCTCGACTTTCTGCTCGATAACGACACGTTCCAGGTGCTCGAAATCAACACGCGCCCGTCATCGACCATGGCGCTATACGAAGCCGCATGGCCCGACGCGTGGCCGCGCGGTTTGATCGGAGCGCATCTGGACGCGTGCCTCGACGGGGAGTTGCCGCACGCCGATACCGCGCTCAAGCGACCACCGCTGATCGCGGGGCAGCGCGTCGTGTTTGCGCCGCACGGGTTCGTCGCATCGCAGGCATTCAGCGATGCCTGCTTTGCCGATCCCGCGTGCCACGACATACCGCTTCCCGGCGCGCGCATCGACGCGGGCATGCCTGTCTGCACGATGATGACGACCGCGCCGGAACTCGATTTGCTGCGTACGGCGCTCGACAGCGAATGCGCTCGCATCCTGCAACGCATCAGAAACCATTGAGCTCATGACACTGACTTCTCCCCTTCCCGCCGGACTGAGCGTCAACGCGATGAGCGAGCCGCTCGTCGCGCAGTTGATCGAACGCAGCGAAGAGCTTCGCGTCGGCATCACGCGCACGCGTGCGGGCACGACCATCGTGGATGCAGGCGTCGATGCAGCGGGCAGCGCCGATGCCGGCATGCTCATCGCGCGAATCTGCATGGGCGGGCTCGGACACGTCGCGCGCCGCATGGCGTTCGATGCCGCTCCGCTCTGGCCCGTCTTCATCGAAGTGCATACGTCGAATCCGGTGCTCGCCTGCCTCGGGAGCCAGTACGCGGGCTGGAGTCTCTCCGCGACGAAAGAGGAGACCGGCGGCAAGAAGTTCTTCTCGCTAGGCTCGGGCCCGGCGCGCGCGCTCGCGTGCAAGGAGCCGCTCTTCGATGAACTCGGCTATCGCGACAAACACGAACGTGGCGCGCTGGTCATGGAAGTGAATCGCCTGCCGCCGCAAGTGGTGATCGACAAGGTGATCGACGATTGCGGCCTCGCGCCCGACAAGCTCGTCATCGCGGTCACGCCGACACATTCTGTCGCGGGCACGGTGCAGGTCGTGGCGCGCGTCGTGGAAGTTGCGCTGCACAAGACGCACGTACTGGGCGTCGACTTGAGCGAGATCGTGGAAGCAAGCGGCAGCGCGCCGTTGCCGCCGCCCGCGCCCGACGACACGCAGGCAATGGGCCGCACCAATGACGCCATCCTCTACGGCGGCCGCGTGCATCTCACCGTCAAGAGCGATGCGGCCGCGAGACGGCTCGCGGCCGAACTGCCGTCTTCGAACGCGCGAGACTACGGCAAGCCCTTCGCCGAGATATTCAAGTCGTTCAACTACGACTTCTATCAGATCGACGCCGCGCTCTTCGCGCCCGCCGAAGCGTGGGTGTCGAGTCTCGAAAGCGGCGCGACATATCACGGCGGCAAGCTCGACCACGCGCTGCTTCACGCGCAATGGCACGTCACGCAGGAAACGCCATGACGCGCATCGCGATCATGACCGACGAGACCGGCTGGCACACGAGCCGTCTGAAGAAAGCGTTTCGCGCGCGCGGCGTCGAGGCGCGTTGCGTCGATCTCGCGGATTGCCGCATCGATACGACGTGGCCTCCGCATGGTCTCGCCATTCCCGGCTTCGGCCACGCGCTGCCGGATGCGGTGTTCGTGCGCGGCATCGCGGGCGGCACGTTCGAACAGGTGACGCTGCGGCTCGGCATCATGCATGCGTTGCGCGAAAGCGGCGTGCCGGTTTATAACGACGCCCGCGCCATCGAACGCAGCGTCGACAAGTCGATGACGAGCTTTTTGCTCAACCGCTTCGGCGTGCCGACGCCCGCGACATGGGCCGGCGAATCGCCCGCATTCGCCAAGCGCGTGTTGATGCGCGAAGCCGCCGCGGGCCGCAAGCTCGTGATGAAGCCGCTGTTCGGCTCGCAAGGCAAAGGCTTGCGGCGGCTCGGCGACGACGCGTGCGAAACGTTGCCATCGCTCGAAGACTTCAGCGGCGTGGCGTATCTACAGCGTTATGTCGATGCCGGGCATCCCGGCTTCGACTGGCGCGTGCTCGTGATCGGCACGCGGGCGGTCGCGGCGATGAAGCGTGTGGGCGGCGACGACTGGATTCACAACTTCGCGCGCGGCGCGCGTTGCGAGCCGGCCGAGCTCACGCCCTCGCTCGCCGATACTTCGGTGCGGGCGAGCCATGCGCTCGGGCTGGACTATGCAGGCGTCGATCTGATCGCAGCCGAAGGGCGCCCGCTCGTGCTCGAAGTGAACGGCGTGGCAGCGTGGCGCGGGTTGCAGTCGGTGACACCGCTCGATATCGCCGCGTTGCTTGTTGACGATCTGCTCGACCGCAAGCTCGCGCTATCGCAGCGCACGCTCGCATTGGCAAGCGGCGATGCCCGCGCCTGATCCGAGGCACGCGCGCGAAGCGTTCATGCGCGCCTGCGCGCTCGATGTGGAGACGCGCAAACCCGGCAACGTGAGCATCGCGAGCGCGGGTCACGGCATGACGGCTGCTCAGTTCATCGAGAGCGCCGAAATGGCGGCAACGGGTCTCTTCGTCTCAGGCGCAAGCGTCGGCATGCGCATTCTGGACGCCGTGCGCCGTACATCTAATGCGGTCGGCTGCAACACGAATCTCGGCATCGTGCTGCTCGCCGCGCCGTTGTGCGCCGCACTCGAACGCCTGCCGCGCGATCATCCTGTCGACCTTGAGCATTGGCATGCCGCGACCGAAGCCGCGCTTGCATCGCTCGATCTTGACGATGCCCGTCTCGCCTATCGCGCGATCGCGCTCGCCAATCCCGGCGGCCTCGGCGAAGCACGCGAGCAATCCGTGCATGCGCCGCCGACCGTGGACTTGCGCGCCGCGATGACGCTCGCCGCAGACCGCGACAGCATCGCGCGGCAATACGCGAACGGTTTCGCCGACGTGTTCGGCGCGGGCCTCGATGCGGCGCGAGACGCGGGCATCGCGAATCCGCGCGCAGCCATGCTCGATGCGTTCCTCATGTTCCTCTCGCTCTGGCCGGACTCGCACATTGTGCGCAAGCACGGCGCGGCGACGGCGCAAAGTGTCACGCGCCATGCAGCCGTTCAACGCGCCAACTGGCGCGCAGTGGGCCGTCCTTCGCACGCGCCCGCGCTCGACGCATGGGACGCCGAACTCAAGGCGCGACGCATCAACCCGGGAACGAGCGCGGACCTCGCCGTGGCGACGCTTTTCGTCGCGCTGATGACCGCATGACTCGTCGATGGGCGCGCCTCTGTACCGGGAAATTGGCACGGATCATGTTTAGGACGTACGCGGTTATGCCGCCCTCTGTGCAGCCGTTTGCATCGAGGATGCGTTGCGCGGTCTTCGGGTTATCGACCGTGGCCGCCTGAGCCCTGGAGCAAGTCGATCGTCCCAAGAACCCTTCACTGGAGGAACAGCATGGCCAAGATCAACCGCGTCCTGATAGGCGAGTCGCTCGTCGGCGACGGCAACGAGGTCGCACATATCGACTTGATCATCGGACCGCGAGGCTCCGCTGCGGAGACCGCGTTCTGCCACGCGCTCACGAACAACAAGGACGGCTTCACGTCGCTGCTGGCCGTGGTCGCGCCCAATCTCATCACCAAGCCCAATACGATTCTCTTCAACAAGGTCACCATCAAGGGCGCGAAGCAGGCCGTGCAGATGTTCGGTCCGGCGCAGCATGCGGTGGCGCTCGCGGTCGCCGACAGCGTGGAAAACGGCACCATTCCCGCCGACGAAGCCGACGACCTTTTTATCTGTGTCGGCGTGTTCATTCACTGGGAAGCAACCGACGACAAGAAGATTCAGGAGTTCAACTATCAGGCGACGAAAGAAGCCATTCAGCGCGCGGTAGCGGGCGAACCGAAGGCATCCGAAGTGGTGTCGAGGAAGTCATCGGTCGCGCATCCGTTCGCGGCGGCCTGATCGTCACTATGCCGTCGATAGTGCGGCCGGCGTCGCCGTTGCGCGCCGGCCGCATTTCATCGACCACGATACGAGGTTCATCGAATGAGTCCACGTTGCAACGTGCTCTGCGTGTTCGTCGCGTTGGCGTCCGTGTGCCCGCTGTCGTTCGCGGCCGCGGGCGTGCCGGCGCAAGGGCACGACTATCCGACCGAAGGCCGCGTGGAATACGTGCTCGCCTGCATGGACGACAACGGGCATGACTTCGTGAACGTCTACAAGTGTTCGTGCGCCATCGACAAGATCGCGCAAGTGCTCACCTATGACGACTTCGTGGAGCAGTCGACGTTTTCGAAATACGCCGCGCTCGGCGGCGAAGGCGGCGCCGAGTTTCGCGTCGATCGCGCGAAGGCGCAGACGAAGAAGTATCGCGAGTTGCAGCGTGAAGCGTTCAGGGCGTGTGGACTCGTGAAGCCCGCAGCGGCCGCGAAATAACGCTGCACGCAAGGCTTATTGCGGCACGTAGCCCAGGCCGATCCAACCGAGGCCGCCTTGCATCGACGGCGCGCGCCGCCGCTCGATCACGACGCCGACCGCATCCACATCGTCGAACTTGGCGGGCTTCGCCAGCGACACCCTCACCCAATGCGCGCCGAACCGCGCGATGACGAGTTGCGCGATGTGCTCGGCCAGCGCCTCCAATAGCTGCACGCGATGCGACGCAAGCAGTGCGTGAATGGCCTCGCGCACCGCGGCGTAGTTGACCGTGTCCTCGATGCGATCCGTCGTGCACGCGCGCAGCGACGGCACGCCGATCGCGAGACTCATGCGCACGGGCTGCGCGATGTGCAGCTCGCTCTTGTCGATGCCGATTACCGTCTGTCCTGTGAGTCCCTCGATAAAAACGATATCCATCGGCGGGTTTTCCTCGGCAGCGCGCGGCGCCATGTCGCGAACGGCTTCGCGGATCGGATCGAATCGGCCCATGTGCGTGTCGCCGCGCGAGCGGCCCGGTGAGTGATGAAAGCGTGAAACGCGGGTGATTCGAGGAGAAAAGCAAAAACCGCGCGCAGCGCCAAACTCTATGCGACTACTTATTGAACCGGCGCGCCATCGGATGTAGAGTTTTTGGGAACCGGGCCGGATCGGGGCGGAAATCTTGACCGAAACGCACGCCCGGCCACGAGGCGCGCACGCGAACGGCTACAGCACGACGGCAACGAGACGGCCGCGGCGCCCGCGGAAACACAACAGATTCGGCGTCGGACGCAACGCGCGGCTCATGCGCGACCGCAACGAAAAACGCCACGGAGACACGGCCCCATGTCGTCGCTAGCTGACGTAGACACGCATGTCCGGGAAGTGCTGAACATCGTCAATAACCCGCTCGCCACGCGGCGCGCGAGCGATTCCGTCGCGCAATCGTGGATGCGTTGCCTCACCGAGTTCCACCTCGACCCGGCGCGCTTCGTGATGCCGCCCGTACTGACATCGCGCGAACTCACCGAGCGCCGCGAAGCCGCGAGCGACCTGATCGCGTGCTCGAAGCTGGAAATGACGACGCTGTATCAACAGCTCGCCGATCCCGAGCTCGCGGTCGTGCTCGTCGATGCGGACGGCGTGATCGTGCATCAGGTGTCCTCGGTGCCGTTCGGCGAGGCTGTCGCCGCCGACGGCCTGCGCGTGGGCGCGCTGTGGAGCGAGCGCGAAGCCGGCACCAACGGCATGGGCACGTGCCTCATCGAGCGCGATTGCATTGCCGTGTGCCAGCACGAGCACTTCTATCCGCGCTATACGTCGCTCACCTGCTCCGCCGCGCCGATCTTCGATGAACGCGGCACGATTGCCGGCGTGCTCGATGTCACGAGCCGCTCGAAGCTCTTGCAGCAGCATTCACTCGTGCTCGTCGGCATGTCGCGGCAGATGATCGAAAATCGTCTGATCGATGCGCGCTACCGGCACGCGAACATGATCCACTTTCATAGCCGGCCGGAATTCGTCGGCACGCTGCACGCGGGCAAGCTCGCGGTCAGCGACGACGGCGTGGTGCTGGCCGCGAGCCGCAGCGCGCTCTTTCAGCTCGATCTGCGCACGCCCGCCGAACTGTGCGGCAAGCGCATCGAAGAGGCGTTCAACGCGTCGCTCGAAGACATGATCGCGCGCAGCATTCGCGGCTCGTTTCATCCGGTCACGGTGTATAGCGCGAAGGCGAACAGCCGCTTCTTTCTCACCGCGCAGACGCCGCGCGAAGCGGCGGGCGGCGCGACGCGCATTCTGATGAACGACTCCGCGCTGACGACACGCGCGAAGCCCGCGCGCAAGGAGTGGCGCGAAAACGCCGGCTCGGGCGCAGGCCGTCTCGACAAGCTCTCGCATCTGGAATTCGGCGATCCGCGCATGGCCTCGCAGATTCAGCTTGCCGCGCGCGTGATTCAACGCAAGATACCGATCATCCTGCGTGGGCAAACGGGCACCGGCAAAGAAGTCTTCGCCAATGCGCTGCACAGCATCAGCCCGAACGGCGCGGGCGCGTTCGTCGCGGTGAATTGCGCGTCGCTGCCGGAGAACCTCATCGAAAGCGAGTTGTTCGGTTATCGCGCGGGCGCTTTCACCGGCGCGCAGCGTGAAGGACGGCGCGGCAAGATCGTGCAGGCAAATGGCGGCACGCTGTTCCTCGATGAGATCGGCGACATGCCGCTCACGCTGCAGGCGCGGCTGCTGCGCGTGCTCGAAGAACACGAAGTCACGCCGCTCGGCGCGGAAACGACCGTGAAGGTGGACTTCCAGCTCATTAGCGCGAGTCACCGCAATCTCGCGGAACTCGTGCAGACAGGCCTCTTTCGCGAAGACCTGTATTACCGGCTCAACGGCATCGAGATCAACTTGCCGCCGCTGCGCGAACGCGCCGATGCGCTCGCGCTCATCGGCCATATCCTCGAAACCGAATCCACCGATCCGCCCGCGTTGAGCGCCGAGGCACGACAGGCTTTACTGAGTTATTCGTGGCCCGGAAACATACGTCAATTGCGGCACGTCCTGCAGATGGCGATCGCGCTCTGCGACGGTCCCGAGATTCGCTGCGCGCATCTGCCGCCCGAGATCGTGAACGGCGCGCGTGCCGTGAGCGCGACAACTGCGCCCACGGCAACCGCCACGGCGCCACTGCCGCATCTCACCGACGACGCCGACACGTCCGCGCTCAACGCGATACAAGTCAGGGAACGCGAGACCGTGCTGCTGCTGCTCGACGAACATCGCTGGAACGTGAGCAACGTCGCGAAGGTGCTCGGCATCAGCCGGAACACGTTGTATCGCAAGATGCATCGGCTGCACATCAGGCTGTCGCACGATTCGGCCACGCCGGATCACGCATGACGCAGCCCGCGCCCGCTCGCCGGCTCGACGAGTTCAAGCCCGACGCGCGCTTCGCGTGGTGCGTGACCGGTTCGGGGCACATGATCGAGGAATCGCTCGAACTCGCCTTGCGCCTGCCGCGCTGCGATCTCTTCCTGTCACGCGCGGGCGAAGAAGTGTTGCCGCTTTATGGCTGGCCTATCCGTAAGCTGCGCGAGCACTTCAAGGTCTTTCGCGACAACAGCGCGAGCAGCGTGCCCGTGGGCATGCTCTATCACGGCGAATATCACACCGTCGTGATTGCGCCGGCAACGAGCAACACGGTGGCAAAGTGCGCGCTCGGCATCTCCGATACGTTGCCCACCAATCTCTTTGCGCAGGCCGGCAAGCAATGCGTGCCGGGTATCGTTTTCGCATGCGATACCGCGCCGAGCGTCATCACGCAAACGCCCCACGAATGGGTCGAAGTGAGGCCGCGCGCCATCGAGTTCGATAACGTCGAACGTCTGGCGCGCATCGAACATACGACTGTCGCGCGCACGCTCGACGACCTGAAGGCCGCGCTCGAACAACGGCTTTCGGACCTGAATCTCGCATGGAACACATTGTCTTCCTGACGGGCAGGCTCGCCGAACAGAGCCTTCGTCGCGTGCTCGAAGGCATTGCGCCGACGAGCGCCGCATCGCCCTTTACATGGGAAGTTCGCGAGATCGGTCTGCAAGTGGCGGGACTCATGACCGCCGACATGATTCGCCGGCGCGTCGCGACGCCGCTCGGCGAAGGCACGAGCCGCATGATCGTGCCGGGCCGATGCCGCGGCGACCTCGATGCGCTGACCGCGCACTACGGCGTGAAGGTCGAGCGCGGCCCGGAGGAAGTGAAGGACTTGCCGCAGTTCTTCGGACGCGAAGCGAGGCATGTCGATTTATCGCGCTACGAGACGGAGATCTTCGCCGAGATCGTCGACGCGCCGCGACTCGACCTCGCAGGCATCGCCGCCCGCGCGCGCGACTACGCCAAACAGGGCGCGGATGTGATCGACATCGGCTGCCTGCCCGAGACGCCGTTCCCGCATCTCGAAGACGCAGTGGCGATGCTCAAGGAACAGGGTTATCGCGTGAGCGTCGATTCGATGCTCGCCGACGAACTGGTGCGCGGCGCACGCGCAGGCGCCGATTACCTGATGAGCCTGAACGTCGATACGCTGTGGATCGCGGATGAAACGGCATCGACGCCCGTTCTCGTGCCGCGCGAGCCGCACGACATGGCATCGCTCGAAGCGGCCATCGACGCGATGAAAGCACGCAATCGCCCGTTCCTCGCCGACCCTATTCTCGATCCGATTCCATTCGGGCTAGCAGCATCCATCGCGCGTTATGTGAGCCTGCGCGAGCGTCATCCGGACGTTGCGATCATGATGGGCATCGGCAACGTGACCGAGTTGACGGAAGCGGACACGAGCGGCATCAACGCGGTGCTGCTCGGCATGGCGGCGGAACTGGGCATCGCGGCCGTGCTCACGACATCCGTGAGCCTGCATGCGCGCCGTGCCGTGCGCGAAGCCGATGTCGCAAGACGCGTGATGCACGCCGCGCGCGAAACGCAGACGCTGCCCAAGGGCATGTCGGGCGACCTGTCCGCGCTGCATGCGAAGCGTCCCTTCCCTTACAACGCCGAGGAGATTAACGAACTCGCGCAATCCGTACGTGATCCTAACTTTCGCGTTCAGGTTTCGGCCGAAGGGATTCATGTCTATAACCGTGATGGGCATCGCATCGCCACCGACCCATTCGCGCTCTACCCCGACCTCAAGCTGGAAGCCGACGGCGGCCACGCGTTCTACATGGGCGTGCAACTGGCGCGGGCCGAAATCGCATGGCAACTCGGCAAGCGTTTCGATCAGGACCAGGCTCTCGATTGGGGATGCGAGGTGGATCGTCCCGAGGAAGATCTGACGGCATGGCACGCGCCCGGCACGACGATGAAAAAGCGCTGATCGACGCGCGTTCATCGGATGGAGCATCACGCAGACGGGACACTTTGCTGCGTTTCCGTCACACTGCAGCGCGCACGAACGATTGGATCTTTTTGGCATGCCGCTTGCGTGCGTTCGCACGCGCGCGCCGCTCGAATTGGAAGGGCGTCGTTGGCATCGACCGATTCACTCGTTCAACCAAGGAGAAATTGCCATGCAATGGACTACGCCGAGCTTCACCGATATGCGCTTCGGGTTCGAAATCACGATGTATATCGCCACGCGCTGAGTGCGACGTCCCACTTGCACGAAGCCGCGTGCGTGAACGCGCCTTCGTGCGAGCCCCATGCCTATGCACGCGTGCGCGGACAGCCATGATCTACGAGACGATCGTCACCACGGCGGATCGCGATGGCCTTCCGCATGTCGCGCCGATGGGCGTGCGCTTCGAGAAAGACTCAGCCATCCTCGCGCCGTTTCGCCCGTCGACGACGCTCGATAACGTCATCGCGACGCGAAGCGCCGTCATCAACTTCACGACGGACGTGCGCGTGTTCGCGGGCTGCGTCACGGGCTTTCAGCGCGACTGGCCGACGCTTCGCGCGACAGCGGTGCCGAGCGTGCGGCTCGCGCAGACGCTCGCGCATGCGGAACTGCAACTGATTGAAATGAACGATGACGACACGCGCCCCTCGCTGCGCATGGCGTGCGTGCATCGCGAGACGCACGCGCCGTTTCCCGGCTTCAATCGCGCGCAGGCTGCCGTTGTAGAGGGCGCGATTCTGGTTAGCCGTCTCTTCATGTTGCCGCAAGAGAAGGTAGATAGCGAGATCGACTATCTGCGTATCGCCATCGACAAGACAGCGGGCGATGCCGAAAGCACCGCGTGGAACTGGCTATTGCAGGCCATCGAACAGCATCGCGCGAAGACGCCTCATCCCTGATTCAACGCTCCGGAGTTCGACCATGACCGCATTGCTGGCAAGCGTCCGCTCGGTGGATGAAGCGCTCGATGCCGCACAAGCCGGCGCGGACGTCATCGATCTGAAGGAACCGCGCGCGGGCGCGCTGGGCGGCGTCGCGACGGACGAGATAAAGCGCATCGTGCGCGCATTGCGGGCGCGGTACGCGGTGCGGCCCATCAGCGCGACCATCGGAGACTTGCCGAACGACGCGCTCGATGAAATGACGAGCCGCGTGCTGGACGTCGCGAGCACCGGCGTCGATTACGTGAAGGTCGGCGTCGCGCCGGGTCCACGCGCCGCGGCGTGCTTGCGTCATCTGGCGTCCTTGCCGGCGACGGTCGTGCCGGTGCTGCTTGCGGACGACGGCATCGAGCGTTCCGTCGTTACACTCGCCGCGCAACTCGGCTTCGTCGCGCTTGTATTCGACACCGCGAACAAAGACGGCCGCACGCTGTTCGATTGCGTCGATACGGCGACGCTCGCCCCATGCCTTTCGCAAGCGCGGTCACGCGGCATGATGACCGCCCTCGCAGGATCGCTAGGCTGGCGCGATCTCGAACGGATACGCGCGCTTGCACCGGATATCGCGGGCCTCAGAGGCGCGCTATGCGACGAGCGCGATGGACGCACGGGGCGGCTCGATGCATCGCGCGTGCGTCAGTGGTCGCGCGCACTGCATGACGAACGCGTGAGCGCTCATGCGTGAAAGGCGAGCAGCCGCTCGCGCATGACCGACGCATCGCCCTTGCTGAACACTTCAACCAGATAGTTCGCGTCTCTCACATAGGCGGGAAAGCGTCTGTCGATAACGCCGCTTGCGGCGAGCGCTTCGAGCGGCGCATGCGCTTCGATCGCGCACGACTTCACGATCATCAGGCGCTCGGCATTGAGCGTGGTCGAAAGCCACGCGGCGAGACTGTCGGATGTCGTGTCCCAGTTGGTCATCGAGTCGGGCGTGGTGCGCATCAGATCGGTCGGCACCCATACCGCGACCTGTCCATCGCGCAGCGCACGCCGGATGCGTTCTTCATTCGAGGCGAGCACGAGCTCGGGCAGTACGCCTTGCATGAGAATCGCGTATTGGGTCATCGCGAGCAGACACATGTTGTGCGCGGCGAGGTCGTCGAAGCGCCATTCGCGCTGATACTGCCGCACCGCATCTGCGAAATCGCCGCCGCCAGGCACGATCACGACACGCCCGCCGCCCAGTTCCCAGAGCCGCGTGAGCCACTCGCGCAGCACGGGATCATGGCTCAGGCTTCCGCCGATTTTGATCACCCACATGCCGTTATCCTCGTTCGAGATTGACCGCCTCGTTCGCGCCGCCCGCATTCATATCCGTTACCGGCGACGAAGCCAGCAGCGCGACCGCCACGCTCGGCGCGCACGTCGAAGCCCATTCGTATTGCCCGGCATCGTCCGACGCGACTCCCGCGAGCCGCGCGAAATCCACATAGCTGCGCGCCTCCTGCTGCGCGAGCGCCGCGGCCAGGAAGCGCCCGCATCCTGCGCCGACGATAGGCGCCCTTGCCAACGACTCGTGTTGCGCGCTCACGCGAGCCAGATTCGCTTCGAACACGCGCAACTGTTCGCGCCGCCATGCAAGCGCGAATCGCCGCCATTCATCGGGGCTTGCATCGCACGCGTCACGTCCGATCATTCGTGCGATACGGGCACGGCTCGCGGCTTCCGTCTTCGGGCCGTTGTCCGCGCTCGGATGCTGGTCGTGCTCGGCCCACAACTCGCCGGTCAGGCGATACACGTCCGCTGTCGTCGCGAACCATTCGTTCATCACGCCCGTGGTTTCGCCCCTGAATGCGATGCGATGCGCGACACCGCACAAAGGCGTTCGAACGACGCCCTGATACACGAGCTCGCCGCTCACGAGACGCTGTGCATCGTTCATGCCGCGTGCGGCGACATGGCCCGCGACGATCGGAATGATGTCCGTGGTCGTGCTGCCGATATCGACGAGCAAGGCATGAGGCACGCGCGTCGCGACGTATTCCGCGGTGGCGAGCCAGTTCGCCGATGCGATCTTGCGCCAGCCCTCGCGGCACGCGGAACGCGCGAGCCAGTTCGCCTTGCCGCCGTAGAAGAGCGTGCGCGGCCCGAGCCGTTGCGCGAGCATGCGGGTCAGCGTGCGCACGCCATCTGCGCGGTCCGCAAAGAGATCGACCATTTCGCCGGTCATGGTGACCGCGTGGCGCGCGGTGGCGTCGGCGGCTTGCGGCCAGCGTTCGAAGACGCTATCGACCGTTCGCTCCAGATGCGCGATGCCTTGCCATAACGGACACGCCCATTGCGCGACATCGACCGGCGCGCCCGCCGTGGCCATGCACACCTTCACATGCGCGCCGCCCACATCCCAGCCGAAGACCGGCGCGCCGCCCGCACGCGTCGTCATGACGACGCTCCGCATGCGCGCAAAGATGGCTCACGTTGTTCGAAGCGCGGTACACCGTGCGCCGCAAGCAAGTCGGCCGCGATGTTGCGCGTCTTGCTGAGTTCCGCATAGGCCATCGTCAGGCGCGGATTGATTTCGATAACCACCGGTCCGCGTTGCGGGTGCCATACGAGGTCGATGCCCGCGAACCCGCGCAAGCCGGGAAGCGCATGAGCCACGCGCTGCGCAAGTCTTTCGAGCACGCGCCCTCGCTCGCCGTTGCGCGCAACGGTATTCACATCGACGCCGTCGAACTGTACGACGCATTCGCGGCGCTTCGACTGCGCCGCCTCGGAAAGCGCGATACGTTGATGGTTGATGGACAAGAGCCGCGCGCCCGCGTCATCGCAAAGAAGCGAAAGACTGAGCGGTTCGCCATCGACCCATTCTTGCAGAACAGGATTGCGCCCGGCTGCAGCGCGCGCTTCGTGTTCTTCGCGGGCCGCGTCGAGTTGATCGTAGACATACGTATCGAGGCCGCCCGCGCCGTCATCGGGCTTCACGACCCAGCGGCGTCCCTCTGCGGCGACGGCCTGCTCGGGGTCGAGCGCGGGCGTCACGGGGATGTCATACGCGGCGAGGCATGCGGCTGTCGCGCTCTTGCTCGACGCCGTGCGTATGGCTTCTTTCGCGCAGCCGAGCCAGCGCTCGGCGCCGACGGCATCGTGCAACTGCAACAACAGGCCGTCGCATTCGGGCGCGATGACCATGGCATAGTCGTGCTCGCGCGCGATGCGTGAGACGAAGCGCGTGATCGGCTCGCCGGGCTGCGGGCGCGCATGCGCGTGATCCTTGCTCATCTGCTCGAAGCGCGACGTGGCGACGGTGACATCGACGCCTTCGAGCGCGCGCAAGTCGGCAGCGATGGCGTCGCGCATGACGCGTCCTTCGACGATGAGCGCGCTGAGGTCCGCGAGCGTGCTTGCACTCGCGACATCCGGATCGATGCCGCCGCCGGTGAGATACTCGAACACGAATATTCTGGTCAAGGGGAAGCCATCCATGCAGGTGATACCCGTTCTCGACTTGCTCGACGGCCACGCGGTGCGCGCGGTGCGCGGCGAGCGTTTGCGCTACCGGCCGATTCAGTCTTCGTTGTGCGGGACGAGCGAACCTCTGGAGGTCGCCCGTGCGTTGCTGGCCGCGACCGGCGCTCGCACGCTATACGTGGCCGATCTCGGCGCGATTCTCGGGCGCGGCGCGCATATCGACACGCTGGCGGCGCTTCGGGAGGCGCTCGGCGGTGGCGTCGCTATCTGGCTCGATGCGGGCTTTCGCGATTTCGCGTCGATGCGCGTGTTGTTCGAGCGCATCGTGAACGTGAAGCCATGCGCTGCGGCTGCGACGCTCGTGCCCGTGTTCGGCACGGAGACCTTGCTCGACGCAGACGCGATTGCCGAAGCGAGCGCCGCCGGCTATGAACCGATTCTCTCGCTCGACTTTCGCGGCGGGCGCGCGCTGGGTGCGCTCAGCGGCGATAGCGCGTGGTGGCCTTCGCGCGTCATTGTGATGACGCTGGATCATGTCGGTGCCAAGGCCGGGCCGGACTTCGATACGTTCCATGCAGTGCGGGCTTTGGCCGGTGAGCGCTCTTTGATCGGCGCGGGAGGGGTGCGGGATCGCGACGACCTCAGGCAGGTCGGGTTGCGCGGCGCGCACGGGTGGCTCGTTGCTTCTGCGATTCATGATCGGACGGTTTAGTTTGGCGTTCGCTTCTCCAGGACTCAATATTTGTGCCAATGGCATTGGTTCGGTGTTGTGGTCTTTGAGCTGCCGCTCGGGCGTGACAGTGTGTTTCATATGTCTTGCTTCCGCGCCAGTTTCTTCATGGAACTTGCTTTCGTGTCGGTCTATTTGCGTTGCCCCTCCCCGGGGCGGGGGTCACTTTCTTTGCTGCTGCAAAGAAAGTAACCAAAGAAAGCAGCTTTTCTTGGGCCCGCAGCAACAACAGGGTGGTCACTCCGCAGAAAGTCATTGGCACTCAGCTGGTTGGCAGCCTTGAATCACCTTCCACGCCCGCTGAGCGCCACGTCCTCCGAGCCCCTTGGCTCGATAACACCACACCCCGGTCAGCGCTTCACGCTTCAAATCGCGTGTCGTGCCGCGCATGAGTCCGTTGAGGCGCGGACCTGCCAGCACTGAGTTCAACGTATGAGAAGCGCCCATACCGTTGCAAGCGTTCGGTGTTATCGAGCCAAGGGGCTCGGAGGACGTGGCGCTCAGCGGGCGTGGAAGGTGATTCAGGGTAGATTCAAGCTGAGGGCCAATGACTCTCTGCGAAGTGACCACCTTCTCAGTGCTGCGGGCTAGAAAAGCTGCTTTCTTTGGTTACTTTCTTTGCAGCAGCAAAGAAAGTAACCCCCGCCCCGGGGAGGGGCAACACTAATAGACCGACACGAACACAAGTTCCACGAAGAAAAACAAGCGCGAGCAAAAAGACCCTCGGCATAGACCTTGCAAACACCCGCGCACCATGCCGAAACCAGCGCCAGCAAAACCCCTGTGGACGTGTCCATTCTGCCCGCTCTTATGCGACGACATCGCGCTGGACGTCGCGGCGGACGCGCGGCTGAGCGCAACGAACACGACCTGTCCGCGGCTAACGAACTCACTCGCGAGCATCAACGCCGGACCAGCAAGCGCACAACCAAAAATCGACGGAACCCAAACCGACATACCCACAGCAATCTCGCGCGCCGCAGACATACTGACGAAAGCCCGCCGCCCGCTCTTCAGCGGCCTCGCCACCGACGTCGCCGGCGCACGCGCGCTCTACGAACTCGCGGCCCACAGCGGCGCCATCCTCGATCACATGCACGGCGATTCGCTCGCCGCGGCCACGCTCGCGCTGCAAGACCGAGGCGCGCTCTTCACCACGCTATCGGAAGTGCGTTCGCGCGCCGATCTCATCGTCGTGTTCGCGTGCGAACCCTCGCGCCGTTATCCGCGCTTCTATGAGCGGCTGCAAACCGCGCAGCGTGAAAAGAAGATCGTCTTCGTCGGATGCGACGTCGATACGGCCGTCCCGCATGGCGAGACATTGCTGCGCAATCTCGATACCTTCGATACGCTCGCCCTCTGGTCCGCGCTCGTCGAAGACCGCAAGCCGCATGCGTTCGCAGACGCGGAAACCGCCCGCGATTTGCAGGCCTTGACTGACCGCATCCACACGGCGCACTACACCGCGTTCGTCTATGAACCCGCCGTATTGCCACTGCCGAATGCGGCGCTCGCGATAGAAGCGCTACACCGAATCGTGAAGACGCTCAATCGCACCACGCGCGCGGGCGTCCTTGCATTGACCGGGGACGACGGCGCGCTATCGGTCAATCAGACAGTCACGTGGCTCTCCGGCTTTCCGCTCAGAACGCGTGCCACCATGGGAATGCCGCTCGATCACGATCCATATCGCTATCGGACGCACACGCTGTTGCATACGCGCGAAGCCGACGCGCTGTTATGGGTATCGAGCTTCGGTCCCGAGCCGATGCCCGATGCACTCGCCGACGATGTTCCCGCGATCATCCTCGCGCATCCCGCCACCGCGCTCGTTGAACGCAGCGCGCCCACCGTGTTCATTCCCGTTGCGACACCCGGCGTCGATAGCAGCGGACACCTGTTTCGCATGGATACATCGGTGGTCGCGCCGCTCGTGCCTGCGCGCGATATGGCATTGCCCACCGTGGCCGCCATCGCGAGTGAACTCGCGCAATCGATACGGACTAGGAGGACATAGTGAGCACGGCGCGACTGAGAGGCGGCACCGTCTATGATCCGACGAACGGGATCAACGGCGAACAGCGCGACATCACGATCCGCGACGGCCGTATCGTGGATGGTCTGAACAGTCACGACATTCCGCCTGAACGTGACTTCGATGCGAGCGGCATGGTGGTCATGGCGGGCGGGATCGATCTGCACTCGCATATCGGCGGCGGCAAGACCAATCTCTCGCGACTGCTGCTGCCGGAAGATCATCGCGCCGATCCGCGCGCCGTGCCAAACCGGCCCGACGAGGGCCGCTATATGCGTCTGCCTTCCTGCGGCACATGCGCGCCGGGAACGCTCGCCACCGGATATCGTTACGCGGAAATGGGCTATACGGCTGCATTCGAGCCCGCGATGATCGCCTCGAACGCGCGTCACACTCACCTCGAAATGGGCGATACACCGATCATCGATCACGGCGCCTATGTGATGATGGGCAACGACGAGCTATTCCTGCAGATGCTGGCGGCACGCGAAGACTACCAACGCATGCGCGATTACGTGGGCTGGACCATCAACGCGAGCAAGGCGCTCGGCGTCAAGGTAGTGAACCCCGGCGGCATATCCGCTTTCAAGTTCAATCAGCGTTCGCTGGATCTCGACGAAGCACACGTGCATTACGGCATCACGCCGCGTGACGTGCTGAAGACACTCACTCGCGCGCTCACCGACTTGCGCGTGCCGCATCCGTTGCATGTGCACGCGAGTAATCTGGGCGTGCCCGGCAACGTCGATTCGACCATCGCGACGATGGATGCGGCAGAAGGCCTGCCTGTGCATCTCACGCATATCCAGTTCCACAGTTACGGCACGGAAGGGCCGCGCAAGTTTTCATCCGGCGCGCGCGCCATTGCGGAAGCGGTCAACGCGCGTCCCAACGTGACCATCGATGTCGGACAGATCATCTTCGGTCAGACCGTCACCGCTTCCGGCGACACGATGATGCAGTTCCGCAATGCGCCGCTCGCTCGACCGCGTAAATGGATACTCGGCGATATCGAATGCGATGGCGGCTGTGGCGTGCTGCCCTTCCGGTATCGCGAGCAGAGCTTCGTGAACGCGCTGCAATGGATCATCGGGCTGGAGATCTTCCTGCTCGTCGACGATCCGTGGCGCGTATCAATGACGACCGATCATCCGAACGGCGGTCCCTTCACGAGTTACCCGCATCTCATTCGGCTTCTGATGGACAAGTCCTTTCGCGACGAGCAACTCGATAAGCTGCACGCCGATGCGAAGACCGCGACCGCGCTCGGTGGACTCACTCGCGAGTTCTCGCTGTACGACATCGCCATCATCACGCGCGCCGGACCCGCGCGGTTGCTCGGGCTCAAGGATCGCGGGCATCTCGGAGTCGGCGCGGCAGCGGACATTGCCGTTTATCGCGAGGATGCGGACCGCGAGCGCATGTTCACGTCACCCGCCTATGTCTTTAAGGATGGCGAATTAGTCGCACGCGATGGCACCCTTCTGAACGTACCGACAGGCGGCATCCACTATGTGCAGCCGGACTATGACCGTTCCATCGAAGCACGCGTGCGCGCTTTCACCGACGCCAACCTCGCGGCGCGCTTCGAGAACGCGGCTATCGGCGACGACGAAATCTGCGCATGCTGCAACGGCGGCAGGCTGTTGCCGGTTGCGTGCCTCGCCACGCGCGGGAACGCACAACCATGACCGCCAAGCGCATCAACGACACGGAGATCGACGACACCTTCGCCGAAGCGTTCCCGATGAAGGCGACGCGCCTCGTCATTACCGCGCATACGCCGACCTGGGCGCGTCACGCCGCCAATTCGCTGACGGGCTTTGCGACATCCGTGATCGATTGCGGATGCGAAGCGGGCATCGAACGCGATCTCGCAGCCGATGAAACGCCCGATGGCAGGCCGGGCATATCGGTGCTGATCTTCGCTGTGTCGTCGAAAGAACTGGCGAAGCAGGTCGCGCGGCGCGTCGGGCAATGCGTGCTCACGTGCCCGACCACCGCAGTCTATGGCGGCATCGATCCGGCAACGAGCCGCGCGCCGCTCTCCGATAACGCACCGCTCGGCGCGGGACTGCGCTTCTTCGGCGACGGCTTTCAGATATCGAAAGTGCTCGGCGCGACGCGCTATTGGCGCGTGCCCGTGATGGACGGCGAATTCGTCTGCGAGGAATCCACGGCTACCGTGAAGGCCGTGGGCGGCGGCAATCTGCTGTTCCTCGCGCGCGATCTCGACAGCGCATTGCACGCCGCCGAAGCCGCCGTTGCCGCCATGCACGCGCTGCCGAACATCATCACGCCATTTCCCGGCGGCGCGGTGCGCTCCGGCTCCAAGATCGGCTCGAAATACGCGGGCGCGACGGCCTCCACGAACGATGCCTTCTGCCCCACGCTCGTCGGCTTGTCGAAGAAGAGCGAACTCACGCCCGAGGTCGCATGCGTGCTCGAAATCGTGATCGACGGTCTGACCGATGCGGATGTGCGCGCCGCGATGACTGCCGGCATCGCGGCCGCCACTGCCATCGGGCGAGCGGGCGGCATGCTGCGCATATCGGCGGGCAATTACGGCGGCAAGCTCGGGCCGTATCACTTCAAGCTGCATGAACTCGCAGCCGGCATCGACGGGAGTCGTGCATGAGCGCCATCACGCTGCGTGTAAAAAGTGCGCCCGGCTTTCGCGTCGATGCGTCGAACTTACTTCCTTGCGCACTCGGTGGCCTGGAAGATAGCGAAGTCGCGCGATTCATATTGCAAGGGCACGGCGAGCAGTGCGCGATAGCCGATCTGTTCGACATCAGCAGAACGCAAAGCGAAGCGCCAACGCTCCGTATCGAAGGCGATGTTGCATGGCTCGACCGCATCGGGGCGTCGCTCAATGCCGGTTCGCTGTTTGTCCACGGCGAAGCGGGCGACTACGCGGGCATCGGCATGAGCGGCGGCGAGCTGCATATCGACGGCAATGCGGGCCGCTTTACCGCATGCGAAATGCAAGGCGGCCGCATGACGGTGCGCGGACATGTCGGCGATTTCGCAGCGGGCGCGCTGCCCGGCGACATGGAGGGCATGCGCGGCGGCGTTTTGATCGTCCACGGCGATGCAGGCGCGCGTCTTGCAGACCGCATGCGGCGCGGCACCGTGCTGATCGGCGGCAATGCGGGCGATTTCGCGGCATCGCGGCTCGTAGCGGGGACGCTTTGCATCGCGGGCGAAACGGGCGCGCACCTCGGTTATGGCATGCGACGCGGCACGGTCGTACTATTGAAGGCACCGCGACGCATCGAACCGACTTTCGTCGAAGGCGGCCGTGGCTTCGACGTCTTCTGGCGGCTGCTGACCCGCATGATCGCGCGCGAGATGCCGCTCTTTGCGACGCTCGCCGACAGCATGATGCCGACGCGCTATGCGGGCGATCTCGCCGTGGACGGACGGGGGGAATTGCTGATCGCCAATTCGTGAACAGACGAGAACAATGGACTTCTATCCCGCGGATGATTGCCCTTTGACGAAGGAGGCGCGCCATGACCGCTGCACGAATTCCTGCTGCGGCGCACGGCAAGACGGTCGCGGCGAACGATCGCTTCGCGCGTCCGCTCGTCGCGCTGCACTGGATCATCGCGGCCGCCATTATCGCGATGTTGTGCATCGGCTTCTACATGGTCGGCCTGCCGCGCGGGCTGCCGTTCAAGTCGACGCTCATCAACTTCCACAAGTCGCTCGGCATGACGGTTTTCCTGCTGGTGCTGATCCGCATCCTGGTACGCCTGGCCTATGGCCGCCCGCCTCTGCCGCCGATGGGAGCGTGGCAACGCGCCGCCGCGAGCACCACGCAGGGTCTTTTATACGTTGGCATGATCGCGATGCCGCTGACCGGTTACCTCGGCTCGTCGTTCAACAAGTACGGCACGCGCTTCTGGGGCGTGCCGTTGCCGCAATGGGGATGGGACGACAAGGGCATGCGGGAACTGTTCTTCGGCATTCACGTTTATCTGGCGTGGATCATGGCCGCGCTGATCGCGCTGCATTTCCTGGGCGCGATGAAACATCAACTGATCGACAAGGACGGACTGTTAAGGAGAATGTGGCCATGAGCGCCGTGATGCAGGTCAGCGAGGCTGGCTTATGAAGATTCGTGTGCTGGGCTCGTCGGCAGGCGGCGGCTTCCCGCAATGGAACTGCAACTGCCGCAATTGCGACGGCGTGCGTCGCGGCACGATAGCGGCGCGGGCGCGCACGCAGTCTTCCATTGCCATCAGCGATAACGGCGAAGACTGGCTGCTCGTCAATGCCTCGCCGGACATACTCGCGCAGATCGCCGCGAATCCCGAGTTGCAGCCCGCGCGTCGCGTGCGCGATACGGGCATCGCAGCGGTGATCGTCATGGATGCGCAGATCGATCATGTCACCGGTCTTCTGATGCTGCGCGAACGCGGCACGCCGTTGCCGCTCTATGCGACCGACGCCGTGTGGCAAGACCTCTCGACGGGCTTTCCGGTCACGTCGATCCTCTCGCATTACTGCGCCGTCGAACATCGACGCATTGCGCTCGACGGGGCCGCGTTGAGCGTGCCGGAACTGCCGCGCGTGCAGATCGAAGCACTACCGCTTTCGAGCAAGGCGCCGCCTTACTCGCCGCACCGCGAAGCACCCGAAGTGGGCGACAACATCGGACTCGTGTTCACGAACAGCGCAACGGGCAAGCGGGCGTTCTATGCGCCGGGGCTCGGCGCGATCGAACCGCACGTGCTCGACGCGATGCGCGGGGCCGACCTCTTGCTGATCGACGGCACGGTATGGACCGACGACGAAATGATTCGTCTGGGCCTGACGAAGAAGACCGGCGCCGACATGGGTCACCTCGCTCAGAGCGGCACAGGCGGCATGATCGAGGTGCTCGATTCGATCGAGCGCGCGGGAATGCGCAAAGTGCTAATCCATATCAACAACACGAACCCGATTCTCATCGAAGATGGTCCCGAACGCCGCATGCTGTCGGAGCATGGCATCGAAGTGGCGCACGACGGCATGAGCTTCGAGCTATGAAGAATCCCTGGAGAACGATGAATGTCTGACCACCCGTTCACGCCGATGCTCAATCCCACGACCGGCCCGCACTTCACCGCAGTGAAGACCGCGGAGCCAGCGTGGACACGCGATCAGTTCGAGGAACAACTGCGCGCGAAAGGCGCGGCGTACCACATCTATCATCCGTTCAATGTGAAGATGAATAGCGGTGGCTGTTCGCCCGAGCAGATTCGCGGCTGGGTCGCTAACCGCTTCTACTATCAGATCAACATTCCGCTGAAGGACGCGGCCGTGATGTCCAACTGCCCGGACCGCGAGACGCGCCGCCGCTGGGTGCTGCGCATTCTCGATCACGACGGCTATGAAGATCAGCCAGGCGGCATCGAAGCGTGGGCGCGCCTGGGCGATGCAGTGGGTCTCTCGCGCGACGATCTGTGGTCGCTTCGGCTCGTCACGCCCGGCGTGCGCTTTGCCGTCGACGCCTACGTGAATTTCGCGCGACGCGCGCCGTGGCAGGAATCGGTGTGCTCGTCGCTGACGGAGATGTTCGCGCCGCAGATTCACAAGGATCGCCTGGCGACATGGCCCGAGCATTACAAGTGGATCGAAGCCGATGGTCTCGCTTATTTTCGCTCGCGTGTGTCGCTTGCCCAGCGCGATGTCGAACATGGTCTCGAAGTGACGCTCGCTTACTTCACGACACGCGAGCAACAACAACGCGCGCTCGACATTCTGCAATTCAAGCTGGATATTCTCTGGACCATGCTGGATTCCATCGAAAAGGCCTTTCCGTCATGAGCGATATGAACCCGACGCAGCGTGTCCAGGAAGCCGTCGAAGCACCGGATGACTCACTGCATCCGAAGCTCAAGCGTCTCTTTCGCCTGCAATGGGAGCCCGCGCAGGATGCGCACGTCCTGCTTTATCCCGAAGGCATGGTGAAGCTCAATCAAAGCGCCGCGCAGATTCTTTTGCGCTGTGACGGCACGCGCGACATTCCCGCGCTCGTCGCGGATCTGGAACAGGCGTTCAACGCCAGCGGCCTCGGCGACGACGTGCGGGCGTTCATCGCCGGCGCACGATCGCGCGGCTGGCTGGAGTAATGAGGCACACGCAGAGGCACACCCAGAGGCACGAGCATGACCGATCTTTCCGAACCCATTGCGAAGTCCGAGCACGAAGGCGCGGTCATACCGCCGCCGCTCTGGCTGCTCGCCGAACTGACGTACCGCTGTCCGCTGCATTGCGTGTTCTGCTACAACCCTGTGAACTACGCGGAACACACGCAAGAGTTGAATACCGAGCAATGGCTCGACACGTTGCGGCAGGCGCGCGCGCTCGGCGCGGCGCAACTCGGCTTTTCCGGCGGCGAGCCGCTGCTTCGCGACGATCTGGAAACGCTCGTCGCAGAAGCACGCAAACTCGGCTTTTATACGAATCTCATTACGTCCGGCATCGGTCTCACGGACAAGCGTCTGACTGCGCTGAAGGACGCGGGACTCGATCATATTCAACTCTCGTTTCAGGACTCGACGCAGGAGCTGAACGACTTTCTCTCGAGCACGAAAACCTTCGACCTCAAGAAGCGCGTCGCCAATCTCATCAAGGCGCACGGCTTCCCGATGGTGCTCAATTGCGTGTTGCACCGCTATAACCTGCCGCATATCGGCCGCATCATCGACATGGCGCTCGCGATGGACGCCGAGTATCTCGAACTCGCGAACACGCAGTACTACGGCTGGGCGCACGCGAACCGCGCGCAACTCATGCCGACCGCGGAGCAGTTGAAGGAAGCCGAAGCCGTGGTCGAGCGTTACCGGCGCGAAATAGGCGACAAGTGCAAGATATTCTTCGTCGTGCCGGATTACTACGAGCGTCGGCCAAAGCGTTGCATGAACGGATGGGGCTCCGTGTTTCTCGGCATCGCGCCGGATGGCGCCGCGTTGCCGTGTCATACGGCGCGCTCGTTGCCGGGCCTCACCTTCCCCAATGTGACGCAGACGCCGCTCAAAGACATCTGGTATGAGAGCGATGCCTTCAACCGCTTTCGCGGCTTCGGCTGGATGAAGGAGCCGTGCCGCAGTTGCGACGAGAAAGCCATCGACCTCGGCGGCTGCCGCTGTCAGGCGTATCTGCTCACGCAAGATCCGGCGAACGCGGACCCGGTATGCGACAAGTCCCCGCATCATGAACGCGTCATCGAAGTGGTGCGCGCGGCATCGGTCAGGCAGGAACCAGCGGAACAGCCCATCGTCTTTCGCAACGATGCGAACTCGCGGCGCATGGCGGCCGCATCGAGCGTAAATAGTTCGGACAACGGAGGATAACAACGTGACCGCCGACATCTCCGTGCTGTTGGTGGACGATCACGCAGTCGTGCGTGAGGGCTACAAGCGTCTGCTCGAACTGAGCCCCGACGTGAGCGTCGCGGGTGAAGCAGCGGACGCGGCGCAGGCTTACCAGAAGTTCTGCGCGTTGCAGCCGGACGTCGTCGTGATGGACCTCGCATTGCCGGGCGCAAGCGGCATAGAGGCGATGCGGCGCATGCTCGCGCGCGAGCCGCAGGCGCGCGTGCTCATTTTCAGCGTGCACGAAGAAGCGATTTTCGTACGCCGCGCACTCGATGCCGGCGCGCGCGGCTATGTGACGAAAGCCAGCGCGCCGGACGTGCTCGTTGAAGCCGTCCGCTCGGTGGCGCGCCGCATCGGCTATCTGAGTCCCGACATATCGCAGGCGCTCGCATTGCGCGAAACGATTCGTGAAGGCCCGCCGGGAAGGCAGTTATCGGCCCGTGAGTTCGAAGTCTTGCGTCTGCTCGTGCAGGGTTATACGTTACCGAGCATCGCGGAGAAACTGGGTCTGAGCCAGAAGACCGTGGCGAACCACCAGTCGGTCATACGCCAGAAGTTCGGCGCGGACAATGGCGTGCAGCTTGCGCAGATCGCGAGCCGCCTCGGCCTTCATTTCTCCGATTTCACCGGCGCAGCCGATGCGCCGTTCGGCTCGCTCGGCAACGGCAGTCCCGCTTGAGCGGGCACGCGGGCGCAGAAGAGGAAACCTTCGCCCGGGCTGCTTGCCAGATGGAACTCGCCGCCGAGCGCCTCGACACGCTCGCGCATGCCGACCAGTCCCAGGCCCTTGCGAGGAATCGTGAGATCGATGCCGGGACCGTCATCGGCCATCGTGACGACGATTTCATCCGCGCCTGAGTTCGCGTCTTGCGGCGTGCGCACGAGATAGATCTCGACACGCGAATCGCGCGCGAACTTCGAGATATTCGTGAGGCCTTCCTGCACCAATCGATACAAGGTGATATTGAGCGCATCGCTCAAATGATCGAAGTCGCCTTCCACCGTCAGCGAAAAGACCGCCTGCGGCAAGCGTTCGCGCCAGCCTTCGATGCAATGTTCGAGCGCGGTCGGCAAGCCGAATTCATCGAGCCCGATGGGTCGTAGCTTGCGTATCATTCCGCCGATCTCGCGATACACATGCGTCGCGCTTTGCATCAACGCGAGAGAGAGCCGATGAATCTCCGCTTCACGTCCCGCAGATAGGTCGCGTATGCGCGCTGCATCGAGCGACATGGCGTTCAGGTATTGACCGAGTTCATCATGCAATTCGCGCGCAAGATGACGACGCTCGCTCTCCTGCGCGGACATGGCTTGATTGGCGAGGCGGCGATTCTGCGCGAGCAGTTGCTCTGCTTCCTCTTCCAACGTCCGACGCCGCCGCGCTTCGCGTTGTGCTTCCCGATAGCGGCGCCACGCGAACCACGCCAGGCCGAGCGCCAGCACGACAAGCGTCGCGGGCATTTCGTCGAGCTGGAAGCGCTCCGCGCTGCGCGTCCAGCGATACGTGAACTCGCTGAAGTCGAACGTCGCGAACAGGGCGCCCGCGGCGAAGGTCACGGCGAGCACGCAGGCGAGATCGCGCGCGACCGTCGAGCGCGGCGTGCGAGTGGAAGGCGCTTTCGCAGGCGAGGAGAAGGACTCGGATGGCATCACGCGAAACATTCTACGCACGCCTGCGGGGAGCGGCGCAGTAGGCATCGCACGTTTGAGCGCTTCTTTCGATGAACGGGAGAATCTCCCGAATCAGCGCGGCTTGAAAGGATAGACCTTGGCCGGTCGCCGCTGCCGCAGTTCCGCCAAGTAGTTCTCCACGAAGCGGCCGAGCGCATGCGCTTTCAATTGTTCGAGCATGCGCATGGCGTCGCTCGGCGATTCCGGGTCCCATGACCAGCGCGCCCATGCCGAGCGCGCCGAGATGCACGACCAATGCGCAGGATGAGAGCGAGCCGGCATCGAAGAGGCGCACTGCATCGGCGGCTTCGTCGTCGATCTCGACGCCCTCTTCTTCGCACACGTCGAAGCGCAATTCGCCGTGCTTGCCTATGGAAGCGGGCAGCCAGCGGCAATTGCCTGTGCCGCCCTGAGACGCGATGAGCACGCGCTTGCGCGTGGGTGTATCGCTGATGGTGTCAAACGCCTCGGCTAATGTATGCATGATTGTCCTCGCCGGCGAGCTTGACTGATACTAGCAGCCGCCCGCCGCGAGGCGCGACGTGTAATGCGCAATGATGCGCGGCACAAACCGAAACGGCCGTGCGCCCGGACTCAACGTCCGGTGATGGAGCCCGCGCTCGGCGGATACGTCACGATGCCCCATGCGAGCGGTACATCGTTTATCTGCTTGACGGTCGCGTAGTTCGAAGCGTCGAGCACATAGACCGCGTTCGAACGGCCGCATGCGAGCAGCACCTTCGAGCCGTCCGGCGTGAAGCTGAAGTGCCAGCAACGCTGCCCGATCGGCGCGTCGCTCAAATGCGCGTATGTGGAAGCATCGAAGACTTGCAGCGTCTTGTCGCGAGATGCGGCCACGAAAAGCCGCTTGCCCGATGGATCGAACGACACGCCATACGGTCCGGCTTTCGTATCGACGGTCTTTGCCGGCTTGAGGTCGTTACCCGCGAGCACCATGAACTTGTTTGCGTTCTCCAGCGTGACGACATACGCCTTGCCGTCAGGCGATGCCTTGATGCCGCGCGGACGCGATCCTTTGGGCAGACTGACCGTGCGCACGGGCTGGCCGGTGCCGGCGCGATAGACGGACACCGTATCGTCGCCCTCGTTCGTCACGAGTATGAGCTTGCCGTCGCGCGAGAACTCGACGCCTTCCGTCTCATGGCCGCTCTTGACCGAACGCCTGACCTTCATCGTCTTCAGATCGACAATGGCGATTTCCGCGGGCGGCGAATGCGCGTCGTCGTCATCTTTTGGCGGCTCTCCGGGTTTCCCCGGCGCGCCCGATTCGCCCGGCTCATACGTGACATAAGCCGCGCCGCCGTGCACGCGCACGAACTCCGGATTCTTGCCGATTTTCGCGCGGCGCAGCACGTTGCCGGACGCCGTATCGATCTCGGACAGATCGCCCGTCGACTTGTTCGCGACGTAAAGGCGCGTGCCGTCGCTATTGAGGCTCAGGCCACGCGGACCGTCCTTGCCCACGTCGATGGTTCTGGCAAGCGACAGGCCGTCCAGCTCGATCACGCCGACGCCGCTGCTCTCGCTCGTCACATAGGCCAGCGGCGCGGCCGCGTGTGCGTGGCTTGCACAAAGCAGCAGCGCGGACGCTAATAGCGACGCGAGTGAAAGACGCGTCGCGTTGAAGCTCACATGCATGATCGTCTCCGGCTGAACGTTCTTCGTATCGTTTTAAGGGCGTATTGAACGCCGGCCCCACAGCCAACTTAGCGCAAGACCCCGCGCGCAGGCAACGTTGCATGGCGGGAGAAATTCCCGAAATGCCTAGGGCGATGCGACCGCATGCCTAACGCATGACAGAGGCCTCGCTCGTCAGCAGATCGACGAGTGCCTTTGCGCCGCGCTGCCACGACTGGTCCGTGTTGCCGCGCATATCGACCGAACGCTGAAAGAGCGTCGCGCCGCTATCGACGTCCTCCACGCGGAGATTGATATTGAGGATGAGGTTGCTGATCTTCTGTACCCAACACACGCCGACGCGCGATACACCGAGTTCGCGCGCCACGCGAAGCTCGCAGCCATTGCACGCACTCATGTCCTGCGCGCGTTGAAGCGTTGCAATGAGATCGCTCGCCTGTGCGTTGTCCGTCACATGTAAGGGCGTTTTCTCTCGCAGTTGCTCGCGCAGTGCGTTGCTGACCATCGCGAGGCGCTCGGCCTGTATGCGATTGGTATCCGCATCGTTATAGGCGGCGTTGTCGTCGATCAATGTGCAATCCAGCAGCGCGATGGATTGTTGCGCTCGCAGCGCTTGCGCCTGTCCGCTCAATGGCAGACTACATAGAACGAGTAACGCCAGCATACGGACGAAGGATGTCATGGTCATGGTCTCGATCGTTGCTTGGTGACGCAGCAGCCGACAGCATGCGCCGGTCTGTCGGCTTCTGTCCAACGTTCCGGTGCGCTTGGCGTCGGTTAAGCGCGGCCTAAGAGCGTCGTGGGCGATAGCCCGCGTGCCGACGTGAGCTTGAGCGTGGCATTGGCATAGGCTTTGCAGAATTGCGCGCGCAGTCGATGTGCTCGATTGATGAATATCGCTACCTTCGAAGGACGAGTCGGCGGTCCTTATAACTTTCGAAGCCGATGTCGTGCGACGCCCAGCGGCGGCGCCGGTGCATGCCTTGTCATCGATGCATTCGCCAATGGATTCGTCACGACAAGAGGAGTAAGGTCAGATTGCCGGCATGGCGAAACAGGAGACGATCATGGCCGTCGACCTCTCTACTGAATGGCATGTCTTCGAATACGAAGGCTTCGATATCCACGTGCTTCCGCAGCTAAAGCCCGGGGCTGAACCGGCGCAACGGTACGCCTTCATCGGACATGTGTGCCTGCATGGCGCGAATGCGGACGTGCCTGGAGAAGCCGTTCACTTTCACTCCGATGGCGACGACGCATACAAGACCGCCGCAGACGCTTTAGACGATGCGCGGCACATCGGCAAGAGCATCGTGGATGGCACGCATCCCGACTTGTCCGTGCTGTCTATCGTCTCGCACCATCACCATTCCTGAGCTACATGACGACACCCATCGACGATGCTCGTATCGTCAGTCTCAGCGCAGTCACGCTCGCCACGCACGACATGGCGCGCGCCGTAGCCTTTTATCAGGCGCTGGGCTTTCGCATCGTGCACGGCGGCGCGAACGAGGCGTTCACATCGTTCGCGCTCGGCGACTCTTACCTCAACATCACGAGCGAAACGCATGGCCCCATCTCGTGGTGGGGCCGCATCGTCTTCTACGTGTCGGATGTCGATGCCTTCTACCGCAAAGTGAAGGCACTCGGTATCGAGCCGCAGTTCGCACCGCGCGACGCGCCGTGGAACGAGCGCTACTTTCATCTGACCGATCCCGACGGCCACGAACTCAGCTTCGCGCGCCCGCTTTAATAAAAGCGCTCGCGACCGGTACTGCGCTTTCCTGTTGCTATTACGCCAAACTGCGCGTGCACGCCCCATTCAGGCGTAGAGTTAAAGTGCTTTGTCATGAGTGTGGTGCGTTGCGGCAGGCGTCTTTCGTGGGACCGCTCAAGCGTCGAATGCTTTCGGCCGATATACAGCCATGAACGCCGCATGCAGGAGACTTCAGATGAAATGCGCGAACGAACGATCGCTTCGTTATCTCGTCGAGAAATGGCTTGCGCCGGCAAGCGTGCCGGTCCATGTCAAGCAGTTCAGCCGCACGCGAGCCGATCATCGGCGTTTCGTGTGCGTGGAAACGATGCAAGGCGCAGCGTCGAAGGCGCTGTTCTTTTTCCGTCACGACGACGGGCAATGGTGCGTCTATCCCGCCGCGCCGCGCAAAGAGAACATGCGCACCGAACGACTCGCGGCCTAGAAGCGCAGATTGTTGAAGAACTGAAACCACATCGCCCCGAGCGGGTTCGCTGCATGCGGCTCGTCGGCTTTCGGTTTCTCGGGTGCAAGCTCGGCGGACTGCTCTTCTTTCGCTTCGCTCGTCGCGGGTTCCTGACGTGACTCGTGCAACGCGACGACGCTTTCCGCAATATGACGCGCAGTGGGTTCGTCGCAGTCCTGCCCAAGCAATACGCCGAACACGACATCGCGGTTATGACCTTGCGATGCAAAGCGCATGGCAAGCGCTACGCGTGCCGCGTAGAGCGCCTCACGCTCCGCTTCCTCTTCGCGCATGCGCGCTTCCCAGCGTTCGATTTCTTCCGCGAAGGTTCGGTCGTACACCTCGCGTTGCGCGGGGTCGGACAGGATCGCGTACGCTTCCTTCACTTCCTGAAAGCGGACCCGCGCCGCCTCTTCCTGACCGGCATTGCGATCCGGGTGGCAGCGCATCGCGGCCTTGCGATAAGCGCGCTTGATCTCGTCTTCGGTGGCGTGTTCATCGACGCCCAGCGTTTCGTATAACGTTGCCATGTGCGATCGTTGAGAAGGGACGCGAGGCATCGTAACACGCGAAAAATGGGGACTTTGCGTGACTCGGTTATCGGCGCGTGCGGATGATCGAGTCGAGGCTCGCCGGACCCAAGGCGTCGTAGATGGCGCGCGCCGCACGCAGATGATGCGCGATATGCAGCCGAATCACGACGACCGCCGTCGCGAACAGCCCGAGCGTCGCTAACACGTAGTCGCGCGGGTCGGGCACGAGGCCGAATCGCGTATGCAGCGCGACGAAGACGACCCACGCAAAGGCCGGCGCATGCAGCGTCCAGTGACGCTGCGCGAAGTGCCACGCCAGGCGTCGCACGTCGCTTCGCGCGCGACCGTCCAGACCTGCGAGTTCCGGGCGTCGATGAAAAAGAAACGGCATGATGTAACTCGCTGCGCCATGAGCGCGTCATATTGCGCGTTGATAATGCCGGGCTTCGTTCCATCTAGCATACGCCGAGGCGACTGACTCACGATGGCGCTTTCTCTCGACGATATCCGGCATCTCTTCGATGCCCACGGTTCGATGGCCTACAGCGGCGAACCCGTCACCCAATTGCAGCACGCGCTGCAGACGGCCTGGCTCGCGGAAGAAGCGGGCGCGAGTCGTGAGTTGATCGTTGCAGCGCTGCTGCATGATCTCGGGCATCTGCTGAACTTGCAGGGCGAGACGCCGACCGAGCGCGGTATCGACGATCTCCACCAGTACTACGCGCTGCCGTTTCTGCGGCCCGTGTTTTCCGACGCAGTGCTCGAACCGATTCGCCTTCATGTCGATGCGAAACGCTGCCTGTGCGCGATGGATCCCGAGTATCACGCGCGGCTCTCGGCGGATTCCGTGCGCAGCCTGCAATTGCAGGGCGGCGTGTTTGATAAGGACGAAGCGCGCGCTTTCGTACAGCTGCCCTACGCGCGAGACGCCATGACCCTGCGACGTTGGGACGACGCTGCCAAGGACGCAAGCCGCGTCACGCCGCCGCTTTCGCACTATTTGGGGATCGCGGCGAGCGTTGCGTAGCGTGCGAACGGTGCGACGACCCTTCGAGTAGACTGGGGTGCATGCACGCTGACTACCCATCATCATGCGGCTGCGGGACCAACGCCCGTTTCCCCGACGTTGATCGACCGCGTAAGCAGCGCCATGTTCATCCCAAGTTGCGTGCGACCAGCACGGCGGGCATAGCTGCCGATAAGAGAGGAAGTCGGTGGTGTGGCGGGGCATCCGGTAGAAACGCGGAGTCTAAGTGGAGATGCGGCCAGAGCGATGGACGGGCTTCGAAAACGCCCGCACCGCGCGGGCGAGTCAATGGAGTAGATGGCGCCTTCCAAGGCGGTGTTACTTGATTGCCTTGGATACAGGTGTTACCCGTGGATCGCTGCAAAGCCGGTCGCAACCATCCGGGCAGATAGGGGCGAAGCTTACATAGATCTGCCTTAAGCGCTCTAATCCATCCGCATCACGCGCGACGGGATGCGTTATCACTATTGGTTCATATACGATGTTTGAATCCTTGATTCCAAGTTGAATGAGATACGACTTTATCGCTTCCGATCTTGCGATCGACAATGCTCTAGCATCGCGCTCAGTCGACAAAGCGGGCGCAGAAAGTTCTGCGCCGACTTCCACGTCTGGCCACGTTCGCGCCCGTATTACTACGTCTGCCAGCCTAACCCTGGCAGCGTTCCCGATACTCACTTCATTGAGCGGGACTTTGGTTGAAAAATCCTCATATATCTTGCAAGCGTGAGATGCTTTCGCAAGCATGAATAGGAGCGTCGCCAGCAACAGCCTATTACGGCATAGATTTAACAGCCACATAACTGTAGATCGGTCCCTAAGTCAACGCCTTCGGCGTAGGTAATGTAACAGGCGATAGTATCTGCGTTATTGGCCGTCTTTGTCGGATTCATCTTGCCCCAAATTTGTAGCGCATGCCCGTATCCATAAGCGGTGTCTACGGAGTCGAAAGTATCGGTGAAATGTGTACATTCATGGATCAAGTTCTTAAGTTTGTTTTCACCGTCCAATCTAGCAGCGGCGGTTGTGCAGAAATGGGAGTAAAGGCAAATGATTCGTTTAGAGCTGTCAGGCTTGCATACCGAAGCATCATTGTTTCCGTTGTCGGTGACCGGGACGCAACTCATAGTTTTTGCTCTCTCGTCATCATATCTGAGTATCTTGCCTGGCGTGAGTTCTAACATTGCCGCTTTAAGTCGCGGCAAGCCTGCTATAAGAGCCCGACGAAGTCCTTCGTCTGTTTGACCAAACCACGTATAAACTCGTTCTTTTTCTTTCGACCAATTTCGAGTCAAGGAGACGCAGCGCTCGTCGATCTTATTTACCGCTATATCGCGCAAGTTCATCATCAATCCGCGGAACTGTGCATTCGTCATGTTCGGACAGATGAGCGTATTGTTTATATATACATCGTGTGTGGAACCGTCGATTGTGTTGGTCTCCGACTGTGCAACTTCGAACGTTTCTTGTGCCATTGCTCAACCCTAAAAAATTTCCAATGTGATGGATTCAAGCTGCTCGGTCTTTATGCGTTCCGTGCGACCGGCTCTGTCGGTCATTCCTTCGAAAACGCGGCCCGCATTGCTGCGTATGCGGTAGCGCACACCTGATAACGGCTGGCGCGTTTCATGATCACGGACAACAAATTGTTGATCGTAGATCGGTGTCGGTATGAGAGAGGGCTTCGACGCAGTAGCGGACCCTCTGACAACACGATTGCCGGATTCAAAGAAGAAACTTGCGTCGGCTCCAGCGCGAGCACGATTAACTCCGCACGAGCAACCGATACGATCACCGTCCCGGACGATCTTTACACCTTGGTCAAGCATGTCGTCGCCCGAGCCGAACACCCGGAAAGTGCCTTCGCACCGACCGCACGTTGCATAGCTCAGGTCAAGTGCGACGGGATGACGACCGTCATAGAACGACGACTTTCGGGCGATGATACGGCCACCCGTTGACGTGCGATCACGGTCGCTAACGGCGGCTTTCAGCATTATTGGCCATTCTCCGACACGTGCAGCAGAAGTCGCTGCGCGCCGCTTGTCACCACTCGTCGGGTTCGGCCTTCGCCGTCGGTCATGCCGCTGGCGATGGTCGCACCGTTGGCGATGATTCGATACGCCACACCTGAAAGACCGCGACCAGTTTCCGCGTCGCGTAGAACAAACTGTTGGTCATACGCCTTAGCAACTGATGCCATTGACGCGCCTGCTGCTGACTGCGCCATAAACGGCGACCCGCCGTTGTCCACAATGGTGAATGTCCGTCTCGATTGCTCAGAAATGCGCGGGTTCTCTGCGCAATTACAGACCACTCGGTCGCCGCCCACTGCATTGGGTCGCCCCATGCAATTGATGCGCCGTCCTTCTGCCAGCGGAGCGCCGTAAGTAACCTCGCCGATACACCGGCACACAGAGCAATACGCTTCGTCTCCGATCACCACCATGCGTTTCGGCCCAGCACCTGCGTCGTTAGTACCCCAGAAATGTTTTGCGATGAGGTAGCTACCATCGCCGGTCGTCAGCGGATCGCCGTCTAACGCTGGATAGTAGATGCTCATCTGGCGCCGCACTCCGTTCGTAAGCCAATCGTCGCCAACTTCCGTTTTGTTTTGCCGACTGTTTCCATTTGCATAGTCTTTCGAGAGTCCGCCTCATCGGCGTATTAACGTCCGAGTCCTGCGGGCAGGTGAACAGAGGCCAGCTGGCGCTCGCACGTCGCTACAAGTAATCGAGTCGCTAGAAGGCGACTGGACGGGCAGAACGCTATGCGGGATTTTTTTCAGGATGAATCAGGGGAAACGTCTAGGCAAAAAGCACTGCCACTAAGCAGTCGAATTGCGCGAACGTCTCAGAATAATTCAGTATCTCTGCACGTGGCGCGCGCGGCCGGCGATGAGAGGACGAGGCAGTGGTGTGGCGCGGGAGAACCAGGAAGAAGCGAGTGATATGAAGGTCGCGCCAGGAGTGGCGCGACTACTGGATGCGTTACCGTCTATGGATGCAGAACGGTACTGTGCAATGAGATAAATACATGACGACCGAGAACACGAAGGCGACAGCAACCGCGACGGCCTAGAGCTTCTGCCACCCTTCGCTTGCGTGGTTGATCGCTTCGGCTAGGTGACTCTTTCGTTGATATCTTTTTCGCGTCATAGAAGACTGGTTGGCTGTTGGGTTTGGATCCCCTCGTCACATCTCATGCGGTGAGAACGTGCTTAAGCGCCCAGCCGCCGATTGCCTTGATAGCGTCGAACGTCAGTTCGATTCCCTTGGCCTGCGCCGTTGACTTGATCTGTTCCCATACAGGTTTGGATCGCATTGTATCTAGTAGGTCATGTCCATTCATCGTGAGGCGTGCTCCGAAATCACCCCACGAAAAGTGTCCGTCTGATCCTCGCATGACCTTCAAACCGTCGACGTACCCGTTGTCTATTAGCATTTCGAGATGCCCACAGATCTTAGCTTCCGTCGCCCGATACTCCTCATATTCACGCGTGAACTCCGCTTCCGTCTGACTCGTCCATCTCGGTTCAGTAGGGATGGCAGCGAAGGGGTCGCGGTCTTCTTCGATGTCAGTGAGCTGCTGGCGCAGTAGTTCCCAGTCGCGCTTCATAATTACCTATCCTAATTCTAGTTCGACAAGCGTTCGAAGGTCCGACGTTGATACATAGGGGCCTGACAAATTATAGGCGTCGAATTGTTGCTCGGGACCAGCCATTCGCCCATCGCGTGAGTCGTCGGAGCGCCGGTTGGTTAGGTCGAAATACATCGATAAAACGTTCCATAATGTCGGTATCCTTACTGACCAAAGTGCCATGCAGGTCATTCCAAGAAGCCCAAGGATCGGCTACACCATTCTTCTTCTAACCCTTCTGGTCCTCGCTGCCGTCCCCGAGAAGTACCGTCAAGGATCTGCGTTCGTTGTAAGTCTCGCCACACTCCTTGCTACGGCATATAGCGCTCGCCAAACCGCCAAGAGTGCTAGCGCCGCCGCCAAGAGCGTGGAAGTCTCGACCGCAGCCCAGTGCCCTCGTTTCATTGTTTCTAGCAGCGCACAGGCTTGGGGACGGCAAGAAGCCGGCGGACTCGTGATACATACAGCGATAGAACTCAAGAATTGCGGTGCGACGGCTGCGGAAATTATTCGAAAAAGTTTGACCTGCTCCGTTTTGTCGTCGTCTTTCCCGACCGACGCCGACACTCGAGCTTTGGGAAGTAAACAGCAATCTTTTATGGGTGAAATCATCGAAGGTGGTGACCCTTTGACGATTTCTGTGGAGTTTGGGACGTCCGATTCGGAACCCATGCCGTCAGACACAAAGGTTCTCATTCGTGGGCAGATCGTCTACCGAGATTACCTTGACGAACTTTGGGTAAAGCATTTCGGAGCATGCATCTCTCTTAACCGGGTGGATGTGTCTGTCAACAGACAGATCCCTTCTTTCACCACGGTAACTCTTGAGCGTTGCCCGGAAAATTTGGATCGACGCTACAATCTCACGCGGCGACTTCCTCATGCGCGTGCGAAAGCCGACGCAGCTACCAGTACGAGTTGATGCAGGCCCACTCTCTGTCATATGAAACCTGCACACCATCTCGACGTTCGTTCTGCACGCCAACGCCTAATCACGAAGGGTGACAAACGACCGACGTCATTGCTTTCGTTAGCGCAGCCGCCACGGCATTAGGTGTCGTTACGCCTCTTGCTGCGTCGATTCCTGTCTCCTCTTTCCAGAACGGGCCGGAGCCAAGGAAGCATTGGCGTGTTCAATTAGGCAGATAACAATCTAGGCAATTCGAGTTATTGAAGACAGGGAAATTTTCGATTGGCCGTGGGAGATTGGGGGCGATCACTTGCACTGGGCAGCTGCACTACGGTTTGAATGCCGGCATGCGAGGATTTGAATTCGGCACACGGAAAAACCCTCTTTGCATCAAGGCTTTGGAGCCTCCAAATGAAAGGCGGCAACTTCCGCATCACCGCCGCCGTCGTCGCCAGCGCGCTCTTCATGCAGAACATGGACGGCACGATCGTCGCGACCGCCATCCCGACGATGGCCCGCGATCTGAACGTCGATGCCGTCCACCTGAGCAGCGCCATTACCGCGTATCTGGTCGCGCTGACCGTCTTTATTCCCGCGAGCGGCTGGGTGGCCGACCGCTTCGGCGCGCGACGCGTCTTCATGTGGGCCATCGCCACATTCACGCTGGCTTCCATTGCCTGCGCCGCCGCGATGAACCTGCCACAGCTCCTCGTGGCGCGCGTACTTCAGGGACTCGGCGGCGCCATGATGGTCCCCGTCGGCCGCCTCATTTTGTTTCGCGGCGTCAAGCGCGAAGAATTGCTTCAGGCGACGACGTGGCTGACCATGCCCGCGCTCGTCGGTCCGCTTCTCGGTCCGCCGCTCGGCGGCTTTCTCACCGACGCGCTGTCGTGGCGCAGCATCTTCTGGGTCAACGTGCCGGTGGGCGTGGCCGGGCTGCTGCTGACGTGGCGGCTCTTGCCGCCTTCGCCGCCGGAAGCGCGCACGCCGCCGGACCTGCGCGGCATGGTGCTCTCGGGCGCATCGCTCAGTCTCTTCATGGTAGGGATCGAAAGCGCGGGCCGCCACGTGCTGCCGGACGGCGTGCCGTGGGTATGCGTCGTCATCGGCGTGCTGCTTTTCAGGGCCACGGTCGTGCATTGCCGCAAGACGCCGAATCCGGCCATCGACTTCTCGCTGCTTTCCATTCCGACGTTCCACGCCGCGACCGTGGCGGGCAGTCTCTTTCGCGCGGGTGCCGGCGCATTGCCGTTTCTCGTGCCGCTGACGTTGCAGACAGGGTTCGGCTATAGCGCGTCGGCGAGCGGACTCGTGACCTTTGCGAGCGCGCTCGGCTCGTTCTGCATGCGGCCGATGACCGCGCTCGCGCTGCGGCACTTTTCCGTGCGCACGGTGCTGTGCGCGGGCAGCGTCTCGTTCGCCGCCGTGCTCGCCGTCTGTTCGACGATGTCGCAAGCGTGGCCCGCCAGCGCCATCTTCGCGCTGCTGCTCGTCGGCGGTCTTGGCCGCTCGCTCAGTTTCGCGACGATGGGCGCGCTCGCCTTCGCCGACGTTCCGAAGCCGCGCCTCGCCGCGGCGACTTCGTTCCAGGGCACCGCGCAGCAACTGATGAAGGCGCTCGGCGTGACGGTCGCGGCGGGAACCATTCAGGCCACGATGCTCGTCTCCGGCAGCGCGCAGGCCGAACGGTGGCAACTCGCTTGCGGGTTCGCCGCGACGGCGTTGCTCGTCCTCGCCTCGCTGCCGATGTTCGCGCGCCTCTCCGCCGACGCCGGCCAAGGCATCTCGGCTTCGTCGGCGAAGTAAATTCTTCCGGCTATCGAAACGATTCTTCGCATTTAAGACAAGTGACTGATCGCAAAGGAGATTTTCTGACGATATAATGCAGCACCGCTTACCTCGCTAGACCGATGCGCCGCACATTCTTACTCTTCGCCCTCGTTCTGACCTTCGCGAACACCGCCTTCGCTCAGGCAGAGCCGCTCGCCGCCAGCGACACGAACCCGCAAGAAGTCGTGCAGCAGGACTCCCGCCTCGACGCGGCGCGCCACAAAATCTCCGAAGTCATCACGCGCAAGTTCGGCGTCGCGCGCGAAAAAGCGCAAACGATAGCGAGCGCGGTCATGGCGTCCGCGTCGAAATACTCGCTGCCGCCGGCCCTGCTGCTCGCCATCATTTCAATCGAATCGCGTTTCAAGGAAACGGCCGTCGGTGCGAATAACGCAACCGGGCTCATGCAAGTGGTGCCGTCCGCGCACAAGAAGCTCGTGCGCAACGTGGATCTGACGGAGCCGGAAACGAATATCGAAATCGGCTCGTCCATCCTGCATGGCTATTTGAAATCCGCGCAAGGCGATGTCGACGCCGCGCTCAAGAACTACGGCGGTTCGCGTGCTTATGCGGAGAAAGTGAGTCTGCGAGCCAAGACGTTCGAGCCGGTGGCGGCTGTCTATTCAGCGTCCGCGCCTGCGCAGTAATAGCTTCTAGTTGTTTTTCATGCGCGCCGCCGCGTGGCGGATGCCGCAAAGTTCACGGCGATAAAACCCGCTTGCGCGCTGAGATGCGGCTCTAGCCGCTTCGGTCGTGTTCAACTGCTGTTACTGCGAGTTGTTGCCGTGCGCCATGCCGCCAGGGCTTCTGCTGCTCGAGCTACCGGTGCTGCCGGGGCCACTGCGTTGCATGGTGCCTTGGCCCATGCCGTTGTTCGCTCCGTTATTGCCCATTCCGCTGTTCACGCCGGTGCCGGTCGTGCCGTCGCTGGAACCGCCCATGCCGGTGCCGCCCATGCCGACGCCGCCACCCTTGCCCGACGCGCTCGAGCCCGCACCCGCCGAGCCATTGCCGCCCGCGCCCATCCCGCCTGCCGCTCCTGCGCCGCCACCACCGCCTGCGCTACCGCCGCCGCCTGCACCGCCACCGCCGCCGCCCGCCTGCGCATAAACGCCGCCCGACAAGCCCAACACCAGCGCTGAAACTACCAGCTTCGTCCTGATCGCTTTCATTGCAAGTCTCCAAGAGTTAGCGTGCCGGCCGATGCAGCCAATCCGCCGCATCCGCCGCATCTATCAGGCGCAAGCAACGTGCCGCATCTGCTCGGCGCGCGGCAGTTCAATAACCATAGCCGGCTGGCGCGCACGGCACGTATGCGCGGCGGTAGCCGTCGTAGCAATAACCAGCCGGCGGCGCCGGCTGCGCATAAGCTGGTTGCGCATACGCCGGCTCTGCGTACGCCGGCTGCGCGTAGACCGGCTGCGAGTAGGCCGGCTGCGCGTTAGCGACCGACGTGACCAACGCACCCAGCACCGCGCCGCCGATCAGGGCGCCGATAATCGCGCCGCCATCGCCGCCGCCGTGGCCATGACCGCCGCCGTGCCCATGCGCGGACGCCTGACCGGCCACCGACAAACTACCAATCATCAAAAAGACAAGGGCTGCGCGTTTCATGACTTCTTCTCCGTTCCCGAATGCCGGGTGTATGGACGCATCTTAAGCAGACGCTTTGGAAATATCTGCAGCAGTTGGTAACCGTGCATTTCAACGATTACAAATCCGGGTTCATTCGGATTCCAAATCAACCGACGTAACATGGTCGGCGGAATTTGCCATGCGGTAACAAAGCTTCTATTGACTTCCAACGTTGGCGTGCATTGCGATCGAAACGGCAGTCACGCCGTTGCATTTGCTCGCACCGGTTACGGTTTGTCACGAGATGGCGGTCAACGACGCGCGCCGCCACGGCGTTTTCATCGTCACATGCCGATCATGGCGTGTCCAAAGAAACGCAGGATCATAGGAGTCGAACATCATGAAGAAAATCGTCGCCGCTCTCGCATCCACGCTGCTCGTAAGCACTGTCTTCGCGCAAACGGCCGCATCCGATGCCGCCAAGGCGCAAGTCAAGGCCAATCACGAAAAGGCGGAGGCTCAGGCCACTGCCAACCGCAAGAAGACCGACGCTCAACAGGATGCCGCCAAGGCGCAGGCATCCGCCAACAAGGACAAGGCATCCGCGCAGGACGATGCCAACAAGGAAGCCGCGAAGGTAGCGCAGGCGACCACGCCGGAGCAAGCCTCCGACGCCCGCGGTGATGCCGCCAAGGCACAGGCGAAAGCCGACAAGAAGAAGCACGCTGCACAGTCCAAGGCCGACAAGAAGAAGCAGGACGCAGCGCAAGATGCCAAGGTGGCGCAAGCCAAAGCCGACAAAGAAAAAGTCGAGGCACAAAGCGACGCAAGCAAGGCGGCTGCCGATGCGAAGGTCGACGCGGCGAAGAAGTAAGGGAGGCCGGCGTCAATCGCATCGCGCAATGGGGCGCGTCGGCAAAAGCGTCCCATGCGTTGTGACATCTGGCGAGCCTGCGGGCTCGCTTTTTCCTTGCCGCTTGCCCGACACGAATACGTAAGGGCTTCCACCATCTTCGGCGGTCTCGGGAACCACCTTCTTTGAAACGTCGCGCCGGATCGTGATGCTTCGCGAGTCCCGCCATCGCGATGGCGCCGCGTTGCCGCATGTCTGAACCGACGGTGTTCATCCTTGCTTTACGCGTTAGCCGTTCCCATCCGTAGTCGCGTCGACGAGTGCGCGCTATCGTAGCCGCACCGGCCGTCGAATGAAACAGTCTCGCTTGCGTGTCGTTTCATGCGATGTACGCCATCGTCGGTTATGAGCGTCTCGCTCCTCGAATCGGACGAATGGGAATGGTTGCCTTAGCATAGGATGGCGAAAACGATGCATCGAACTCTTCCATTGCGTATCAACGGACGGGCGTCGCAGTTGGCCTCGCTGCCGCCGCGCTCGTTGCGGACGTCAAATGCGGGCGGCGGCTTGCATCCCATACCGGCGGAAAGGCAAGCTGATGCGCAGCGCGCCCTTCGCATCGAAGCGTTGCTGCCTCACGCGCTGGCCGCTGGCGAATTCGCGCTCGCCTATCAACCCATCATGGACAGTGTCACGCGTGAAACAGTAGGCGCGGAGGCGCTGCTGCGTTGGACTAATAGCGAGTTGGGCGACGTCGCGCCGGCCGAATTCATACCGATTGCCGAAAAGACCGGCTTGCTGAGGAACATCGGCGACTGGGCCTTGCGACGCGCCTGTGCCCAGGCTGCGTGCTGGCGTCGGACCCTCGCGCCGCGGATCGTCGTATCGGTGAACGTATCGGCGGTGCAGTTCGACGAAAGGCTCGTGCGGCATATCATGACGTGCCTCGAACGCACAGGACTCGAAGCCTCCGCGTTGCAACTGGAAATCACCGAGAGCATGCCGATGCCCGATACCGCGGCCATCGCAGCTACAGCGAGGGCGCTTTGCGATCTTGGCGTGAAGCTCGCCGTCGACGACTTCGGGACAGGCTACGCGTCGTTGTCGTACTTGAAGCGATTCCCTCTGCACAACGTGAAGATCGACCGCCTGTTCGTTGCGGATCTGCCGGGCAGTCACGAGTCGATCGCGATCACACGCGCGATCATCGACATGGCGCATGCGCTTCACATGACCGTCACCGCCGAAGGCGTCGAGACCACCGATCAGGCCACGGCCTTATGGGCGCTCGGCTGCGACCTGCTGCAAGGCTATCTGTTCGGCCGCGCGACAAGCCCGGCGGAATTCGCTCGTGCATTGAGCCAATAGACCGCAAGAGCCGGGCATTCACGCAGACCAGAAACAGGCGAAACGATCCGTCCGCACGTTGACCGGTCCGCCGCCAGCATATGCATGCCAATGACAGTGCCTTCGATAAGGGCGCAAATCGGGAGAAAAGCCATGTTCGATGCAGAATTCGTCGCGACGTTTTTGAATCGTTGTGCTAATCATGCAAGCGACGAAGACTTCGACTCATATCTCGGCGTGCTGCGGGAAGGCAATCTGCAGTTCACTCATGAACTCGGTTACGTCGGACCCTGCGACATTCCCAACACGAACGTCTATCGCGCCGAGTCGCTCATTTTCGGCGACGGCTCGCGGGGCATTGCGCGTCGCCAAGCCGGATAGCGACACCGGCTGGTCGCCTTGGACTGCGCTGCAACCGCTTCCGTGAACCGCGCTAGATGAGCACGTCGACCGAGTGCATTGCTCTCTGTATCTCCGGCGTGCTGATCCACGCCGGATCGCGGATGGTGTCGATCAAGCAATCGACAAAGCACTCGGCCGCCGCGCTGCGCGGTTGTCCGGCCCGCGTGATCACGCCGACGATCGAGTCGTCGAGTTGCTCGCGCAGAGGAATCGCGCAGAGCGATTCGCGTGGCGCGCACCGTTCGACGAGCGGCCACGGAAAAATGCTGACCATATCCGTTCTCTGCAGCAACGAGAGCGCAACGGTCAGCGAATGCAGGAAATGAACACTGCGTGGCCCCGGCAAGCCGTGCTTCTCGAACATCGTGTATGGCGCGAGCCCCTCGGTCTCCGGATCGAGTGCGACAAGCCAGTCGGCATCGAGGAGATCAGCAAGCGAGCGGGTCTCGCCGTGTGGATGACCTTGCCGCGCGACGACCGCGAGCGTCGTCAGGAAAAGCGGCTTGAACGCGAACTCCGACGCAATCTCGCCCGGCGTCTGACGCCCGATGTGGATGTCGAGACTGCCGTCGCGCAGGCGCGGATTCGCAATCGCGAGCAATCCCTCGAAGAACTCCAGCTGCACGTGCGGCATGATCCGCCGGAACCGCAGCACGGCTTCCGGCAGAAACGTCATAGCGACCCACGCCGTCACTGCAATCGAGAGCCGTCCGCGTGCCTCGCCCCGCATCGCGTCGACGGCCTGGTGCGCGCGCTCGATCTGCCCAACGATCAGACGCGCGTGTTCGAGAAGGGTCTGCCCGTCTGACGTGAGCGTGACTCCGGACGGCGTGCGCGCGACGAGCCGAAGCCTGAGATCGCCCTCGATCTGTTGAAGGCTCTGCGTGATGGCGGCCGGCGATGCACGGAGCAGGCGCGCGGCGCCGCGCACGCTGCCGGTATCGGCGACAGCGACGAGCGCGCGAAGCTGGTGGATCTTCATGTCTTCCCAAGTCCGGCGTTGTGCCGCGACGGTTTGCTTGTGCGCGCACGGCGAATCGCCGGACAGCGCGTTTGAGCTCGCCAATCGATCATCGCGCAAGCCTTGCTTTCAGCAGGCGAGTCATCGCGATCGATGCCGTGCTCACCAGCCAATACGTCGTGCCCGCGAACAGCAGCATCGGGATGAGCGTGCCGTCGCGTTCGCCGATGGCTGTGGTGCGGCGAAAGAAATCGCCGAGCGCGATCACGTACACGAGCGACGTGTCCTGAAAGATGACGATACATTGCGTGAGCGCGACGGGCACCATCGCGCGGAACGCCTGCGGCAGGATCACATAGCGCATGGTTTGCGCGGGCGTCATGCCGAGCGCCTGCGCGGCGTACATCTGGCCGCGCGGCAGACTGGCGATCCCGGCACGAATGATCTCGCAGAAGAATGCGCCCTCGAGCAGCGAGTAGGCGACCATCGCCGAGATCAGCCGCACGTCGACGCCCGATGGCAAATCGAACAGCGCCTTCAAAGACCGAGGCACGATCAGGAAGAACCACAGCAGCAGCATCACGAGCGGTATCGAGCGAAACAGCGCGACATAGACGTGCGCGCCTGTCTTCAGCAGCCGGACCGGCGACAGACTCAGCACTGCGAGCACCGTGCCCCACGCAAGGCCGCACAGAATGGCAACAAGCGTGATCTGTAGCGTGACGCCCATGCCTTCCAGCAAAACCGATTTGGCGGCGTACACGGCCTGCCAGTCCATCTCGAACATATCGGTCAACTCTCCATCGAACCGGGCACGGTGTTCAGCCGACGCAGCCGGCCCATGCCCCACAAGATCACGAAGTTCAGCGCCACGTACGCGAGCGTCACGCAGATGAACGACTCATACGGCTGCGCGGTGTAATCGACGAGTTGCCGCGCCTGTCCCGACAGTTCGAGCAGACCGATTGTCGATGCCACCGCCGAGTTCTTGGAGATGATCAGAAACTCCGACGTCAGTGGCCCGGCTATCGTGCGCAGCGTCATGGGCAGCAGAACATGTCGATAAGCCTGCGGACGCGTGAGTCCCAGCGCGAGCGCGGCGTGAAGCTGTCCGGGCGGGCGCGCCATCAATCCCGCGCGCACCTGTTCGCAGATGCGCGAACCGGTGTAGACGCCGAGCGTGATCACCGATGCGCTCATGAACTGCACATTCGGCGAGAGCTCCTTGAGCCAGTCGCCGAACGCGGTCGGCAGCCACTCCGGCAGCGCGAAGAACCAGATGAAGAACTGCACGATCAGCGGCACGCCGCGAAAGATCGATACATAAATCGCAGCGGCCGCTCGAGCGGCGCGATTGGGCAACGTACGCATGATCCCGAATGCGACGCCGATGGCCAGAGCGAGCATGAACGCGAGCACCGTCAACACGACCGTGTTCAGCAAGCCCGAGATGAGCCAGTCGAAATAGACTTCTGGCTCGCCCGTCGCCACGGGCTGAAAGAGCACGCGCCAATTCCACGAGTAACCCATCATTCGTCCGCCTTTGCAGAGCGCCCTGTCGTGCTGTTCACGAAGCCGGCTTGTCGCTCGGGTGCGCGAACAGCGCCTGCACTCGCGGCGACATCTGGAAGTCGAGATTGATCTGCTTGGGCGGAATCGGCTGCGTGAACCAGCGCGCGTAGATGCGGGCGGCTAGTCCGGACCTTTGCGCGTCGGCGATGGCCGCATCCATCACGGCCTTCATCGACGCGTCGTTCTTGCGCAGCATGCAGCCGTAGACCTCGTAGGACTGAGGCGTGCCGACGATCTCGTAGTCGTCCGGATGCGGCGACTTCGCGCGCTCGCCGGCAAGCAAGGCGTCGTCCATCATCATGGCTTTCGCGCGTCCCGTCGATAGCATCATGAAGGACTCCGAATGGTCTTTCGCGCTGATGATCTTCATGTTCATCGACTTGTCGACGTTCAATCGGCGCAGGATTTTCTCCGACGTCGTGCCCGCCCCGACGACAACGGTCTTCCCGTCGAGGTCGGCGAAATCTCTGATACCCGCGGACTTTTTGACGAGCAGGCGCGTGCTGATCGCAAAGAAGCTGTTGGAGAACGCGACCTGCTGCGCGCGCTCCGCGTTGTTCGTGGTGCTCGTGCATTCGAAGTCGATCGTGCCGTTCTGCAAGAGCGAGATGCGGTTCTGCGACGTAATCGGAATCATGCGCACCGTCAGTTCGGTGAGCTTCAGTTGAGACTTGATGCGTTCGACAATGAGATTGGCGAAATCGATCGAATAGCCGATCGGCTTTTGCTGCGCATCGTAGTAGGACAGCGGAATGGAGGCATCGCGATAGCCGATGGTGACGGCGTGCTCGATGCGGATCTTTTCGAGCGTGCCGGTGACCGCCGGCTCGGCGGCAAGCGCATCCGCCGTCCATGTCAGCATCAAGAGGCCGGCCGCCCACGAATAGTGTCGTTTCATGCTGATCTCCATGAACCGTGTCGCGTGATGCTCGCGCGCTGCTATCGGCCGCGCGCGCCCGTGATGGGCGAGACGTCGATCACGTACATCTGACGCATGCCTTCGTGTACCGAGTCGATGCAAACGGCCCTGCCGTCGCGACTCCAGCGCGGATGCAGATCGCAGCGGTTTTCCTTCCCGAGGTCGGGCGTCGCGTAGAACTCGCCCACGTCGATGCGCACGCCATCGCGCACGTCGAAAAGAAACAAAGCGCGCTTGTTGCTGTGCGCGTCCGGATAGGTATCCGAGACCAGCCAGCGCGAGTCGACCGGAGAGAACGACATGTGGCCGTTTTCGGTGAGCACGTCGCGGCCCAGCACGGCTACGTTGCCAGCGTCGCTGTCATCGTAGAGGTGGTAGTGAATCTCGCCGGCATGCGGACTCCACGCGATAATGCGCGAGTCGTCGCGCCACAGTGGATGCGAAATCTGATGCACCGACTTTTCATAGTCGAACATGCCGACGACCTTCGGATCGAAAGACCTGCCGATTTGCGGAAGCGGATGGTCCGAGCATTCGAGCAGACGCATGTCGGAACCGTCCGGATTCATCGTGATCAGGCGATGCAGGAAGCAGGTTTCATCCTCCACGCGCTCGGTCCAGCGATGCAGAAACACCACGCGCGACGACGAAGGATTGATCTCGATGTGGCTCACCCAATGAATGGCGTGCTCCATCGATAACTTTGGCCGAAAGCGGCGCAGCGCAGCGTAGCTCACGAGGAGCGTCGCCCCACCTGTCGCGAGATCCATGCGGTATATGCCGTCCGTGGCGGGCGCGCGCAGCATGGTGAGCGGTCCATCGTGCACGCTGTAGCCGATGGTTTCGTGCGTGACGAAAAGACGCCGGTAATCGACGCATAGCGCGTAGCGACTATCAGGCGCCGTTACATAGACGGGCATCGGCAACGCTTGCTTCGCGCCCGTGTCGAGATCCAGGGTCGTGGCGCCGAAGCCCGGATAACGCGCGGACATGTCGCCCGTGCGCACGTTGTAAATGACCTTGCGGCCGGGCTCGCCGTCGAGCCATTGCAACTGCGAGCCCATTTGCCAGTTCCATGCGCCCGTCGTATCGAAGGCGTGAAAGGCCGCATTCTTCTGCAAGTCGAAGCAGCCGACCTCGACTTCGAGTTCCGGTGTGAGCGGCGCATCCATCATGGCGGCCCGATGTGCCAGCACGTATCGCCCGGTGCGGTCCCATGCCGTCTTGTTGTAATAGCCGAAGAAGTGATGTCCCGTGGCATTGCCAAGGCGGCTGACCGTGCACGGTCTAACGAAGGCGGGCGCGGCGGACGTTACGGCTCCGGCTGTCGTGACGGCCGGATTGGCATGAAGCGAATGCATCGGCGATTCCCTTGACGAAAATTAGACGTCAGGATATCGCTGCAACTCGAACCTATAAAATTCGAATTTGTCGCGATGCTATTCAGTTTCGACATAGGCCTCTCGCGCGCCACGCGCGATGCATCTTCGTTCGACAGATTGCGAAACACATGACCCGACCGTTGAATTTTCAGCTCATCCAGGCGTTTCGCGCCGTGATGCAGAAAGGCACCACGACCGGCGCGGCAGCGATGCTCAACACGACGCAGCCTTCCATCAGCCGCCGCCTTGCGGAGCTTCAAAGCTTTTCGGGACTCACACTGTTTGAAGTGCATCATGGCAGGCTGAGACCGACGAGCGAAGGTAAGCTGCTGTACAAGACCATTCAAAAGCACTTCGATGGGCTCGAGAAAATCGAGTCCGTGATATCGCTGCTGCGCAAGTCGGGCACGGGCGCGCTATGCCTCGGCTGCACGCCCACCCTCGGAGTGGGGCTGCTGCCGGAGGTCGTTCGGGCCTTCAGAGCGCAGTTTCCCGACACGTACATCAACATCCAGACGCTCGCCACGACGCAACTGACCGACTTGCTGCGCCAGGATCTGTTCGATCTGATTCTCACCACGGGCAAGCTCGACGAGCACGACTTCGAGACGACCATCGTGAAGACGATGCCCGCCGTGTGCGTGCTGCCGCCGGGGCATCGGCTCGAAACCGAACCGGTGGTGCATGTGCGGATGTTGCGATCGGAGCCGCTGCTTTCGCTCGGCGAGATGGACGACCTCACGATCGACATCGAGAACGTGCTCCTCGCGCACGACATGCCAGCCGAATTCTCGATCCAGACGACCTCGTCGATCACGATCTGCGCGCTGGTGGCGGCCGGCAACGGCGTGGGCATCGTGAACCCGTATGTCGCCAACACGTACGCGGGGAAGTTGTCGATCCGGCCGCTCATGCCGTCTATCGACGTTCCTGTGCGCATGGCCATGCCTTTGCACACGGCTCCGTCTCTGCTCGCGCGCCGTTTCGTCGAAGCCCTCCATGCGCATCTGCATACGCTCGGCGCGGAAGTGTGCGAGTAAAGACGCGGCGCGACCTGTAAAGGACCGCTCAGTCGACGCGCTCGGCACCCGTTTCGTGTTCGACGCTCGCGTGATGTTCGCTCATCGGCAACGCGGCCTTCGACGCCCGCTCGCGCAGCAAGAGCCGCGCGCTATGCACAGCGGTCAGCGCGACCGCGATCCATATCGGCCCATAGGTTCCTAGCTGGCTCGCAGTGAACGGTTCGCCGAGCAGCAAGACCGCGACAGCCACGAGCAACACAGGTTCCACATAGCCGAGAATGCCGAACAGCACGAGCGGCAAATAGCGGCTTGCCCGCAGATACGAGCCCAGCGCAATGGTGCTCAACGCGCCGAGGCCCGGCAGCAAGACGCTCCATAGAAGCGGCGAACCCGCGACGACCGCGAACGAACCACGCACGATCAGCGCGATCAGGCAGAACGGAGCCAGCATCATCATTTCGATGGCGAAGGCCACGAGCGGATCGACGTTGAGCCGCCGCCGCAGCATGAAATACGGCGGATAACCGAGCATCACGACGAGCGTGGGCCACGCGAAGGCACGCGTTATGAAGAACTCGTGCGCCACGCCGAGCGCAGCCGCGGCCACGCCCGCCCATTGCAACGCGTCGAGCGGCTCCCGATAGTAGAAGCGCCCGATCAGCACCATCGCGAGCGGCAACAGGAAATAGCCGAGCGATACTTCCAGCGCGCGTCCATGCAGCGGCGCCCACAGGAATATCCATAGCTGCACGCCGAGCAGCGCTGTCGAGACGACGAACGCCGCGAGCAGGCGCACGTTTCTGGCGAGGTTTGCCACGAGCGAGCATAATTGCGGCCATCGCCCGGAGAGTGCCACGAGCAGCAGCGCACCCGGCAGCGTCCAGACGATCCGCCATGCAAAAATGTCGAGTCCGTCGAGCGGCGCGAGCCATTTCGTATAGCCCGACAGGAGCGCGAACAAAGCGGAAGCGGCGACGGAAAGCGCAATGCCGCGTCCGAGGACATGCTGATTCATCGAATAAGCGCGAAGCGCCGAGTGGTTGCGTTGGCCGGCGAAGCGGAAGAACTGCGCATTCTAAACGTCGTATCGCGCGAACACCGGCGCATGAACCGCGAATAGGTCTGAACTCGCGGTCTGAACTCGTTGCGCCGGAACGTTGTCTTAAACCGTCTACGCCCACGGGCAATCCAGTAGTCCACAGAAAGTCGAGCAACGCGCGAAGCCGCCGCTCACGTCATTGCATCAGCAGCATCCGAACGCCGTGCTCGGCTCACGCCAGCACGCGAAGAAAACGCCGCATCGATGGAGACGTCATGACTCAAGCTGCCCCGTCGCCCCGCTTTTCCAGTGCCTTTGCCGAAGCCGTCCATGCCGGCTTGTCCAAGCGCCCGCAGAAAGAATTGCCTTCGATGTATCTGTATGACGAAGTCGGCTCGGCCCTCTTCGAAGTGATCACCGCGCTGCCCGAGTACGGCGTGACGCGCGCCGAAGAACGCGTATTGAAGGCGCACGCCACCGATATCGTGGCCGCGCTGCCCGGCAACGTCAAAGTCGCGGAACTCGGAAGCGGAAGCGGACGCAAGACGCGCCGCATTCTTGAAGCACTGTGTAAAAAGCAGCCGACCGCCTATTACCCGATCGAAATCTCGCGCACGGCTTTGCAACTGTGCCATCGCGAACTGGGCGATATCGAGCGCATTTCGATCGTGGGCTACGAACGCGACTATCTGGCCGGCCTGTCCGAAGTGAGCGCCCGGCGTAACAAAGGCGAGCGGCTGCTCGTGCTTTTTCTCGGCAGCACCATCGGCAACTTCGCGCGCCTTGCGGCCACCAAGTTTCTCCAGTCGATCCGCAGCATGCTCGAACCCGGCGATGCCCTCCTGCTCGGCACCGATCTGATCAAGCCCTTGCCGGTGCTGATCGCGGCCTACGACGATCCCATCGGCGTGACGGCGGCGTTCAACCTGAACCTGCTTGCGCGCATCAACCGCGAGTTGCACGGCGACTTTCCGCTCGACGCGTTCGAACACGTCGCGCGCTTTAATCCCGACGCGCGCAGCATCGAAATGCATCTGCGCGCGAAACGCCCGCTGACGGCGCGCGTGCGCGATGCCGGCTTGCACGTCGACTTCCGCGAAGGCGAAACCATCTGGACGGAAAGCAGCCACAAGTACGCGGCCGAAGAAGTCGCGCCGATTGCCATCGATGCGGGCTTCGAATGCACGCACCAATGGCGCGACGACGAATGGCACTTCGCGGAGAGCCTGCTGGTCGCGCGCTAACGCGTGTTGCTCAGTGCTGCTCAGTGCTGCTCGAAGCGTTCGTACCGTTTTTCGACGTAACGCTCTTCGCTGAAGAAATCGGTGACGCGGGCATGCGGCGGCCCGCGTCGCAGCCATTCGAGCATCAGATCGACCTGATTCGCCGCGCCCTGAATGACGGCTTCCACCGAGCCGTCGTTGAGATTCGCGACATAGCCGCGCACGCCGAGCGCATGCGCGCGCCGCACCGTGTGATGGCGAAAGCCGACGCCCTGCACCACGCCTTTCACACGCACGTAATAGGTTTCGATCCTCGTATCGAGATCCGGGCCGGACATCATGCAATTCCTCGTGACTGATTCATACGCCGCATTGTAGTCACGCGCGCGAATCTGCGTGGACCGCGCGTTGGACCCGCGCCTTCGGACTTGCGCGTTCAGCCGAGACGAAACGTCTGCGCGTTGTCATCCCGATCGCCCGTAGTGGGACGCGCCACGCGAGGCAGCGTGACTTCGAAAATGGTGCCCGTCTCCGCGGACGAGCGCACTTTCACGTCGCCGCCGTGCATCCGCGCGATCTCCCGCGTGATGTACAGGCCGAGCCCGAGGCCGCCCGATTCATGCTGACGCCGCCCCGACCGATACGGCGCGAAGATGTTCGGCAGCACGTCCGGCGGAATCTCGCCCGCGTTCTGCACGATGATGCTGACGTCCTGCGCGCCGCCTTCGAGCCGCACTTGTATCGCGGCGCCTTCGAGCCCGTGCTGCAGCGCGTTGCCGATCAGGTTCGAGAACACTTGCGAGAGCAGATCGCCGTCGGCCTGCAAGAGCGTATCGCCCTGACGCAGCACGAAGATGCGTCCCTTCCCGACGCGCGCCTCGTATTCCTCGACGATATTCTTCGCGAGCGTGCTGAGTTCGACCGCTCGCGGCTGCAACGTCACGCGCCCGCCGCGCAGCCGCGCGAGGTTCAGCAACTGATCGACCATGCGGACCATGCGCATGCCGCTCGACTTGATGCGCGTGCCGATATTCGCGACGTTCTCGTCCTTCACGAAGCGCGACAGATATTCGGCCGACGCGATCACCGCCGACAGCGGCGTGCGCAAGTCATGACCGAGCACGGCCATCAGCATTTCGTTTGCATCGAGCAACTGCTGCACGGTGGCGAGTTGCGTCGCGAGTTGCTGCTTCTGCCGTTCGATCTGAATGAAGACATCGACCTTCGAATTGAGGATGCGCGAATCGAACGGCTTGTACAGAAAGTCCACCGCGCCCGCTTCGTAGCCGCGAAACGTGCGGTTCGTGTCCTGCGCCGTCGCGGTCAGAAAGATGATCGGCACGTGCGCCGTGCGCGGGCTGCCGCGCATGAATTCCGCGAGCTCGAAGCCATCCATGCCGGGCATGTTGACGTCGAGGATCGCGAGCGCGACTTCGTGCTTGAGCAGGAGTTCGAGCGCAGCCGGACCCGATTCCGCCTTCAGCACCGACAGATCCGGCCGCGCGAGCGACGCTTCGAGCGCGGTGATGTTGTTGCGGATGTCGTCGACGATCAGCACGTGAATGGGTTGCGTCATCTGGTGACTCCTTGCCTTCGTTGTTGCGTGTCGAACGTCTTATCGGCGCGCGCGCCCCGCGAGGCGCGCGACCATGTCGTCCAGCGTGAGAATGTCCTGCACCGCCCCTTGCGCGATGGCTCCGAGCGGCATCGCGGTCGCGGACGCCGTGTTCGGGTCCTGCGCCCAGCATAGGCCGCCCGCGTCGCGAATCGCCCGCGCGCCGCGCGCGCCGTCGTCGTTCGCGCCCGAGAGCACGATGCCGAGCAGCCGCTTGCCGTACGCATGCGCCGCCGATTCGAACAGCACGTCCACCGACGGCCGCGAGAAGCGCACCGGCGGATCCACCGACAGCGCGATGGCAGGCGGCTCGCCGCCTTCGGCCTCGACCATCATGTGATAGCCGGGCGGCGCAAAGTACACCGTGCCCGGCGCGATCTCGTCCTTGTCGAACGGTTCCACCACGCGCAACCGGCAGCGCTCGGCGAAGAGCGCGGGCAAGAGGCTCGGCTGACCGTGCCGCACATGCACGACGATCAGCACCGGCGCCGCGAAGTCGCGCGGCAACTCGGGCAGCAGCAGGTTGAGCGCCTCGACGCCGCCCGCGGATGCGCCGATCACCACGGCGTCGAAGGCATCGGGGATGGCAGCGGGGCTCATCGCTAAACCTTCTGATAAAGCCGCTCGCGGGCGTTGAAATCCGCGAAGCGGTCGGTGTGTCTGGAAAAGCGCAGGCTTTCCTTGCTGCCGAGTCCGAGAAAGCCGCGCCGCACGAGCGAATCGCTGAAGAGTCCGAGCGCGCGGTCCTGCAACGCGCGATCGAAATAGATCAGCACGTTGCGGCACGAAACCAGATGCGCTTCCAGGAACACGCTGTCGGTGGCGAGGCTGTGATCCGCGAAGACGACGCGCGACTTGAGCGTCTGCGAGAACTTCGCCGCGCCGTATGCCGCGTGATAGTAGTCCGACAGCGAACGTTTGCCGCCCGCGGCGAGATAGTTCTGGCTGAAGCCCGCCATGCGCTCCAGCGGATAAATGCCGCTCTCCGCCTGCCGCAACGCTTCGGCGTTGATGTCGGTCGCATAGAACAGCGTGCGCTCCGCGATGTTCTCCTCGGCGAACAGCACCGCGAGCGACCACAGTTCTTCGCCGCTGCTGCAACCCGCGACCCATACCTTGATGGACGGATACGTCTGCAGAATCGGCACGACCTGCTCGCGTATCGCGCGGAAATAGCTCGGGTCGCGGAACATTTCGCTGACCTGCACCGTGAGGTACTGAAAGAGCCGCGCGAAGAGCGCCGGTTCGCGCAGTATGCGCTCCTGCAATTGCGAAAGCGTGGCGCACTCCAGGTCATGCACGGCCTGAGCGAGCCTGCGCCGCAGCGAACTCACCGAGTAATGCCGGAAGTCGTGCTGATACTTGAGATAGATGGCTTCGAGGAGCAGCTTCAGTTCGATGTCGAACGTGGCGTCTTCCTCGTGCTTGCTGTCGTTCATCGGGGCCAATGTCGGTTCATCGCTGCCGCAGCCAGACGCGGCATAACGACACGAGCTTATCCACGTCGATGGGCTTCGATATGTAGTCGTCCGCACCCGCCTCGAGACATTTCTCGCGATCGCTCTGCATGGCTTTCGCCGTCAGCGCGATGATCGGCAGGCGCGCGTGCTCGGGGTGCTTCCGAATTTCGGTCATCGCGGTGAGGCCGTCCATCTCGGGCATCATCACGTCCATCAGAACGAGATCGATGTCGTCGCGGCGCGCGAGCGCCTCCAGCGCCTCGCGTCCGTTGCGCGCGATTTCGAGCGTCGCGCCGAGCGGCTCGATCACGCGCGAAAGCGCGAAGATATTGCGCACGTCGTCTTCCGCGAGAAGAATGTTGCGGCCTTCGAACACGTCGTCGCGCTGGCGCGCCGCGCGCAGCATGCGCTGCTGCTCCGGCGGCAGCGCGCTTTCGACGCTGTGCAGGAACAGCGTGACTTCGTCGAGCAAGCGCTCCGGCGACTTCGCGCCTTTGATGATGATGGATTTCGAGTAACGCCGCAGACGCTGCTCTTCTTCCGCCGAAATCTGCCGGCCGGTATAGACGATGACCGGCGGCGACGCGTTTCCGCTGCTCGTCGATACTTTCTCCAGCAACTCGTAGCCCGAGCCGTCGGGCAGCGCGAGGTCCATCACGACGCAATCGAACGGCGCGCGCTTCATCTCCTCCAGCGCCTCGGATATCGACCCGGCTTCCACGATGCCGACCGTCTCGCTGGCCAGCAACGCGTGAATGCTTTGCCGCAGCGCGGGGTCGTCCTCGACCACGAGCACGCGCCGCGCGCCCTGTGACGAACGCGCTTCCAGCTTGCGAATGGCCTGCGCGAGATCATCGCGGGCGCTCGGCTTGAGCGTGTAGCCGATCGCGCCCAGATGCAGCGCGACATCGGCGTGATCCGTGGCGGACACGATATGAATCGGGATGTGGCGCGTCATCGGATCGTGCTTGAGCCATTCGAGCACCGTGAGACCCGACTGATCGGGCAAGCCGATATCCAGCAGAATGCCGTTCGGCTGCATGGAGCGCGCGAGCTCCACGCCCTGCGTGGCCGTGGCCGCGTGCACGCAGTCGAAGTCGAGTTCGTGCGCGAGGTCGTACAGGATATGCGCGAAACGCTGATCGTCCTCGATCACGAGAATCACGCGATCCGGCCGCTGACGTTTCGCGCGGTCATCGGCGATGCCTTGCGGCTCGGGCATCGCGGCAACCGGTTGCGGGGGAACCGGGGGCGGCGCCCCCGCCCCCCCCCCCCGCCGGGCCGACACACCCCCCTAACGCCCCCAGAATATTTAGAATCTTTCTATATTATACCTAACACATACTAATATCTCGCCCGT
>NZ_JALQDC010000026.1:0-18772 GCF_023631445.1 Caballeronia sp. GAWG1-5s-s
GCCCTTCGCACGCTGATGATGCATCTCCTCGAACGATTCGATGTGCCGCGCGAGATTCATCGACATGAATGCGCCCAACTGCACGAAACCGGGATAGACGCGCCGCATCGCGCCCGCGAAGCCGAACGGCACCATGCTGATGAGATTGCGTTCGAACCAGTCGATCGGCTTGCTTTTCGCGAGCTCGTTCACGCGTGTCGGATTCACGCGCGTATCGATGGGACCGGCCATCAGGGTCATGCTCGCCGGCTCGGCGGGATGCCGGTCCTCGGCCATCAGCGCAACTGCCGAGAGCGCCGCGACCGTCGGCTGGCATACGGCGAGCAGATGCGCGCCCGGCCCGATCGTCCCAATGAAATCGATGATGTGCTGCACGTACTCGTCGAAGCCGAAGCGACCATGCATCAGCGAGACGTCGCGCGGATTGCGCCAGTCGGTGATATAGACGTCGTGATCGGCGAGCATCGTCTGCACGGTGCCGCGCAAGAGCGTCGCGAAATGGCCGGACATCGGCGCGATGACGAGTACGCGCGGTTGTGCAACGGACGCATCGTCCTTGCGGAAATGGAGTAGATCGCAGAACGGCGTCGATGCCGCTACGTCCTCCACGATGCGCATCGTTCTTCCTTCGACTTCCACCGGCGCGATATCGAAAGGCGGCCGCGCGTGCGTAAGCCCGGCAAGCGCGATCTGTTCGCAGAACGCGCCAAGGCCGCGGCCTTGCGGCGCCTCCCCCACCTCCGTCCAGCCACGCAGCGCGCCTTCGATGAGCGAGGCGGCGTGGCGCATGGGCTGCGTGGAGTCGGACCAGAGCTGGTAGCCCGCGTAGGTGTACGGATTCATGGTCACAAAGGAAGGCAATAGCCATGCCATTCGACCTACCTACGACCATTGCGCGGTCGTGCAGGTGGCATAGGCTTTGCACCGATGCCATCCATGAGCGCGCTTGGACGCACATCGGTGCTTGCGCGCGCCGCGCTCGATCCATCTTGGTGCACGACGCTCGAGGAACAGTCATGGCGAACGCCACGCTCACGATCAGCAGCAAGAACTATTCGTCGTGGTCGCTGCGTGGCTGGCTGCTGACGAAGTTCAGCGGACTGCCATTCGAGGAAGTGGCGATGCCCGCCGACGATCCCGGCGCGCGCGCGGAACTGCTTCTGCTGTCGCCATCGATCCTCGTGCCGTGTCTCTTTCATGACGGCATCAAGGTCTGGGACACGCTCGCCATTGCGGAATACCTGAATGAAGTGTGCCCCGATGCCGGTCTCTTGCCGAAGGAACGCGCCGAGCGGGCGCACTGCCGCGCGATCTGCGGCGAAATGCATTCCGGCTTTGCCGCATTGCGCTCCGCTCTGCCGATGAACCTTAAAGCGCACTTTCCCGGCTTTAAGGTATGGGCGCGCGCGCAGACCGACATCGAACGGATCGTGACGATCTGGCACGAATGCCTCGCCCAGTATGGCGGACCGTATCTGTTCGGCGAACGAACGTGCGCGGACGCGATGTTCGCACCGGTCGTCACCCGCTTCGTCACCTACGACGTGAGACTCGACGCCGATATCGTCGCGTATGGCGAGCGCATTCTCGCGATGCCGGAGATGCGCCGCTGGATCGCCGATGCGCAACGGGAAGCCGAAGAAATCGACGAGTTAGATATCGAGTTTTAAATCGGCCGCGCGCGTGAGTAACGTTATACAGAAACCATCGAATGCCACGACAGAACGTCGGGCTAGGTCTGGTAACCAGCAAGTCCGACCACGCGAGGGGGCAGAAGCTGGCCGGGGCAGCCAGGCCTTAGCGAAAATTTATTGGTGATCGCTGTGCTCTGCAGCTTCCGTCGTTCGATCTGGTCGCCGGCGACTTCACTTCAGCGCCGCGACTATGTCACGAGCTCTTCGCCACCTCCCCGGCCCATCTTCGCGCCGCGCGCGGGACAAGGAAAAAACAGCGGTTGCGATCCCGCGCGCGTCCGTTCAACCACTTTCAACTGCTTTGCATTCGAACTCAGATGGTCCGCCTCGAACTTCATCGAGTGTGGGGTCAGCAACGTGCTCCTCACGCGGCGCGTTCCGTCAAGTGGCAGTTGTCAATATGCTAGACGGCCTTGTTGATCTGCTTCGCCGAGTCGAGCGGTTTCCCGTACTGGCCGGGACGCGGCCGCCGGAGAACGCATCAAACGACCCGATCCCGCCGTTCGACGCTAGACACGCCGAGCGTCTCTTAACGCGGTCCTGCGGCCAGTCGCCCGCGATGCCCACCGACGCTGTGCGCTTCGATCACAAGGCGTCGACGGGCTTTACGGCCCGGCTCCTTGACGACAACGCTGGGACAGGCCGCGTTCAGGGTTCGTCGCCGGCCGAATCTTTCGCGGGTTCCGCCGGCCTGGCCCCGCTCTTCTTGCTCGCCGAGCCGGCCTTCTTTTGCTTCGGCTTCGCTTCGTCCTGGACCTTCGCGAACGTGATCGTGTCCGTGTCCTCGTCGTAGTTCACGTCTACCGCGTCACCCGGCTTCAGTCTGCCGCTGAGCAACTCCTTCGCGAGCCGGGTCTCCAGTTGCTGGCGGATCTGGCGTTTGAGTTCACGTGCGCCGAACTCGGGCCGATAACCCACATCGGCAAGATGATCGATGACGGGGTCCTGCACCCTGAGCGTGATGCCCTGAGCCGCGGCCGTGCGCGCGACGCGATCGATCTGTATCTGCACGATCGCGCGAATGTTCGCGCGCGAGAGCCCATGGAACACAATGACTTCGTCGATGCGATTCAGGAACTCGGGGCGGAAGTGGCCTTTCAGCACGTCCATGAGCTGCGCGCGCATTGCGCTCTCGGTGTCACGGTCCTTTTCGGTGCGCTGAAGGTTGTCCATGATGATGGACGCGCCGAGATTGCTCGTCGAGATGAGGATCGTGTTGCTGAAGTCGACGACGCGGCCCTTGCCATCGGTCAGACGGCCATCGTCGAACACTTGCAGCAGCACGTTGTTCACGTCGGGATGCGCCTTCTCGATTTCGTCGAGCAGTATCACGCAGTACGGACGGCGGCGCACGCGCTCGGTCAGTTGCCCCCCTTCGTCATAACCGACGTATCCGGGGGGCGCACCGATCAGCCGCGCGACCGCGTGCCGCTCCATGTATTCGGACATGTCGATGCGGATCACCGCCTGCTCGTCGCCGAACACGGTCTCCGCCAGCGCCTTCGCGAGCTCGGTCTTGCCGACGCCGGTCGGTCCGAGAAACAGGAAGGTCGCGATGGGCCGGTGCGCCTGTCCCATGCCCGCGCGCGACAGTCGCACCGCATCGCTTACCGCGACCACCGCTTCGTCTTGTCCGATCACGCGTTCACGCAGCTTGCTCTCCATTTCGAGCAGCCGTTCGCGTTCTTCCTGCGTGAGTTCAGTCACTGGAATGCCGGTGAGACGCGACACCACTTCCGCGACCGCTGCCACCGTCACTTCGAGCGTCTCGGATCCGGTCTTGCGCTGCCATGCCTCGGTGAGTTCCTCGAGCTTCGACTGCTTCTCGTTGATGCGCTCCTCGAAGTTCTTCGCTTCATCGAAACGCTTGCGCGACGAGGCGTAGTCCTGCTCCCGCTTCAATTGCGCCATTTCGGCTTCCAGTTCCTGGATCTCGGGCGGACGCGACTTCGAGCCGATTCGCACGCGTGCAGCGGCTTGATCGATGAGATCGATAGCCTTGTCGGGCAAATAGCGCGATGTGACATAACGATCGGACAACTCGGCCGCCGCGACGAACGCGTCGTCGGCAAACGTGACCTGATGGTGTGCTTCGAGCTTGTCGCGCAAGCCGCGCAGAATCACGATGGTCTGCTCGACCGTCGGCTCCGGCACGAGCACCGGTTGAAAGCGCCGCTCGAGCGCCGCATCCTTCTCGATGTACTTCTGGTATTCGTTGAGTGTCGTCGCGCCTATCAGGCTCAATTCGCCGCGCGCGAGTGCCGGTTTCAGCACGTTTGCGATGTCGAGCCCGCCCTCGCCGCCGCCCTGCCCTGCGCCGACTATGGTGTGCAACTCGTCGATGAACACGACGAGTTCGTCTTGCTTGGCCGTGATCTCGTCGATCAGCTGCTTCGCACGCTCTTCGAATTCGCCGCGATACTTCGCACCCGCGACCATCGAATTGATGTTTATCTCGATGAGCCGCTTATTGCGCAAATCTTCCGGCACGTCGTCGTTCACGATGCGCTGTGCCAGCCCTTCGACGATCGCCGTCTTGCCCACGCCCGGCTCGCCGATCAGCACCGGATTATTCTTCTTGCGCCTCGCGAGCACTTCGATAGTGCTTTCTATTTCCTGCGCACGCCCGAGCACCGGGTCGAGCTTGCCCTCGCGCGCCATCGCGGTGAGATCGCGGCCGAACTTGTCGAGCGTCGGCGTGCCGGTTGGCGTATTGACCCGGCCATCTTCCGCGCCCTTACCCACGATCTTCACCACTTTCTGGCGAAGGGCTTCGGGCGTGACGCCGTATTTACCGAGAAGCGTGCCCGCGATGCTATCGGGGACAGCCGCAAGCCCGATCAGCACATGCTCGGGGCCGACGTAGGAGTGCCCCAGTTCGCGCGAGGCTTGGAACGCATGCTGAAAGGCCTTCTTCAAGCGCGGCGAAATGGTCATCTTTTCGACCGGTGTATCGGGATCGGCTTTCCCCCTTTGTGCGTGCTCGTCGATATAGCGACGAATGTCGTCGGCCGAGAGCTTTAGTTCCTTGAAGAGTGCCTGCACGACATCCATGTCGGCGAGCACGTATAGGACCTGTTCCGTGTCGAGCTCGGTTTTCCGCAATTCGTGCGCCTTTTCGGCAGCGCGTTGCAAGAGCTCCATCGTCTGCTCGCTGAAGGCGTCGGTCACGTCGACGGACTCGCGCGGCACCGAAGCGACCATATCTTCGTTGTCTTCGTCGCCCGCGCCGTCCATGTCGCCTATCAGACGCGACAGGCCTCCGCCGCCCAATAGAGAGTCGAACGGATTCAGCATGGTTTGATGCCGCATCAACTGACGGTAGTCGTACTCGCAAATCGACATGGATTTGCGTCGGCCGTTCTGCACGACAGTCACCTGCGCAACCGCCGGACGGGCATGGCAAATCTCGCAAAGAGCTGGCATATCATTCGTCTCCGGTTCCGGGCGATCCGATACATATGGCGCAGTGCTGACTTCTTTCGAACCGCCTGGTGTCGAGGGTCATCTTCTCATGCGTGTTGGTCGAGCCTGTCGCTCCAGAAAGGCGCAGTCGAGTGCCCAAAGGAACGTAGCAGGGTGCCTTTTTGTGCGTGATCCTGACCACTCCAACGGCTATGCGGGCAGCAATGGGCATTCCGCTGGACGCCGTCTTTGTGGCGGCGGCACCGCTCACCGCTCGGTCATCGGCATAGCCGACAAACTGGCCGGCTGCTGCGCAGATGCCCTCCCGGACCGCGTGTGCCATGACCTAAGCGACGAAAGCAGAATGCGAACCGGCCCGCGGGGTTAGTAACGCGTGCGGCGTTTCCGCAGCAGCACAATTCCGCCGACAACCGCGGTGGCGATAAGCGCCTTGCGCACCAGGCCGGCCGGGTTGTAGCGCAGTTCGGAACGGATGCCCATTTCGCCGAGCACATTGGGTGCGTAGCCGTGCCGCAGGTCGTCGACGATGCCTTCAACCACGTTGACGCGGTCGGCGGCGATTAGCATCAGCCAGTGGCGGAGATCGTTCTCCGGCAGCTTGTACGCAACGCGCCTTATCGCGCCCGACAGCCATTTCGGCGGCTGGGCTGTACCGAATAGCGGCGTAATGCCCGGCCGCTCCGGCGAATAGAACACCTCGACGGTCTGCGCCTGCTGCACCGGCTGTCCCTGCGGCACGTGAATGAAGCGTGGCGGCGTGCGCTCCATCGGGATGGCTGGACGGTTCTTGTGGTCGAGGTCCGCGCCCCAGCCGGGGATGCGCTGCAGCTCATCGCGGGGCGGACTGTGCCGGTTAAGGTCGTAGTCCATCTGGCGCTCGCAGTCGACGTGTCCGTGGTGTTGCGGGTTGCGCCGCTGCTCGGCAAGATCGCGGCGCGCGATTTCGTTATCCATGGCTGCTCCTTCGGTGAGCGACGCTGGTCACCATCGAGCGCGCCGAGCCGGCACGCGGAGGAATCAGCACAGGTTTGATGCAGTTGTCGTACTTGCTCGCGAAGACGTGGTACGCGTCCGAGGCCTCTTCCAGCGGCACCCGGTGGGTAATGATCTCTTTCGGGTTCAAATGCCCTTGGCGGATGTGCTCGATGAGGTGCGGTACATGGCGCTTGACTGCCGCCTGGTTCATCCGCATCGTGATGCCCTTGTTTAGCGCGTTGCCGATTGGGACCGCGTTGAAGGTCGGTCCGTAGACCCCGATGATCGACACGTTACCGGCCTTGCGCACCGAGTTGATGGCCCAGAACAGCGCGGTCGCCGAACCCGCCTGCATCATAGTCCAGCGTCCGGTTAAAGTTTGCGTCAGGCTGCCCGCCGCCTCGCAGCCGACCGCATCGATGCATACGTCCGCGCCCAGCCAGTCCGTCATCTTCTTAATGTGCAAGGCCACGTCGCTCATCTCGCGGAAATTGATGACTTCGCAGGGAGCGTAGCGGCGCACGAAGTCGAGCCGGTAGTCGATATGGTCGACCACGATCACGCGCCCGGCGCCGAACAGCCAGGCCGATCTGGCGGCGAAGATGCCTACCGGCCCGGCGCCGAACACGACCACGGTATCGCCCTCATGAATGTCGCCCATCTCGGCGGCCTGATAGCCGGTCGGCAGCGCGTCCGTCAGCAGCACCGCGTTGTCGTCGTCGATATCGTCGGGCACCTTGTACGGTCCCACGTCGGCCATTGGCACGCGCACGAATTCCGCTTGGCCGCCGTCGTAACCGCCGGTGGTGTGCGAGTAACCGTAGATGCCGCCCACCGCAGTCGCTTCCGGGTTGGTGTTGTGGCAGTTACTGTATAACTCACGCTGGCAGAAAAAACACGAGCCGCAGAACAGGTTGAATGGCACCAGCACACGATCGCCCGGCTTGAGGGTCTCGACCGCAGAGCCCACTTCTTCGACAATGCCGACGATCTCATGGCCGAAGGTATGTCCAATGCGCGTGTCGGGCACTAGTCCATGGTACAGGTGCAGATCCGAGCCGCAGATGCAGGCGCGCGTCACGCGGACGATGGCGTCGCCTGGATGCTCGATCAGGGGATCCGACTTATGCGATACCCGGATGCGGTACGGTCCGCGAAAGTTTGTGGCTAACATAAAACCTCCTTTCAGGATTTCCACGGTCCCGCACGAGCGTTCGTCGTACCGTCGCGTGCGCTCTTCGTTATGCCAAGGACCGTGCTCCAGCTACGTACTCGCGGGCGCCAAAGCCGAAATCCTACCGGTCATGCGTTTAGGTTGGTGCCTGCGGTGTGTTGGTGCCTGCGGTATCTCGCTGCCGGCCACGGCTCGCATGACGCGGACGTTCCCGCATTCGTCGTGCCGTCCTTGAAGCCTCTTCTCATGTTGACTACATGACCTTGATGCAGTCCTGGAGCCGCCAGAGCGGGGGGCATCAGCCCGCTTGCCGATGATTGCTTCAGTCGCACGCGGCCCAATGCGTCGGTTAGACGGGCATCCATCTCACCACTTCAATGCGTGTCGCACTTTCGAGACGTAAGCCACCGGTGTACCGCGTTTAACAAGCGCATTCGGCGATGCTTTCCCGTCCCCCGTTCGCTCGGTCGCGCAACAACGCAGGCCCGTCGCTCGGCCACGTATCTTTCCAAGAAGCGCTGAAGGTCATCAGGCGTTGGATGCGTGCCCCATTCACTGCCTTCCGCCACCGAGTTCAAAGCGATCCATGAGTCAGGAGGATCAATATCTTCGACGACTGCTGCGTCGCTCGTGATCCGGATTCGACCCGACGACACGTCGAAGTCAGCCGCGACTTCTTGATCGCCTACCATCACCACCGCTGCCACCGTCTTCATTTTCCTGCGACCCCAAGCGTCGATGCGCTTGCACTGCTCAGTGCAACATGCTTCAACTAGCGTAAAGCGCCTAAAACAATCTGATGCCGACGCATCCTATGAAAAAGGCGTCGATCCCAACCGCGACTCCGGCGACCGGACCGCAGTCCAGCCCGGAATACGCTTTGCTCGAAGCCGACTGAGGCAACAACCAAACGGACAAGGTGACTAACATGCAAGAAACTCCGAACGTAGAGGCGCAGGATCAAAGCAAAGAAAATTCGCCAATAGAACTGTCCCCGTTCGCGGTCGAATCGACCCCGTTAGAGGGCCAATGTTTTTGGAACGGACAGGTTTATTCGAGCGGTGCCTTTATCTGTACTCCGTCAGGCAGATTGATGTGCAACAAAGGCTCGTGGTGGCCGGCCGGAAGCTGTTAAACCGCCCCTTGCTGGGATGATGCTCACTTTGCCAACAGAGAGCTAATGCCTGCTCCGTTCGAACTGGGCAACGAGTCACCGCAGCTAACGCGGACGCCGAGTATGCGGGCGCGGTAAAGCCCCACGAACTCAGCGGCGACTGGTTTGCGCGCTTCGCCGATTCCAGCCGGAAGCGGTCATGCGTGCCTCAACGCTCTGTACGGAGAACGGATCCACCGCCCTTTTTCAGCGCGTGCTGCAAGCGCCCCATGAGCACATAGCGTCTCGACTATTTGCATGGCGGCAAGCGGGCACCCGCCGTCGCGGACGGTCACCACGACGCGGCTCAGCCTTACTGACTGCGGCGCCTCTTGCAGCAACAAACCGGCGGCCGGAAAGTGGCTTCCCAGGTGCTCGCCGTGCGCTACGTATTCGGCCTCTTCAAGGCTGTGTGCTTCAACTGGAGCACCGCCCGATTCCGCCCGGGTAGCTACTGACTTGCCCCGACTTCCGACGTGCACACGATCCGTGTTGATGCCGTCCGTCTTCAGCGCCTCAACAGCATCGTGGGCATCGCGGCTGCATCGGAATATTGCGATCACTTCAACGAACATGCGCTTTGACCTCCTGAAAAGAGCTAAAGATCGCCAGTTGCGGCCCTCATTTCGGTCCCAGATCCCAGACACTCGGGACCGGCTGTTCAGACTGACAACGAGGCGAGTCAACGCCGCCCCCGTTTATTGATTGCGAAACGGGCGGCGCAGGCAGCGTCTCAAATTGTTCCAAAATCAATTCTGACTCTCGGTGCTCCATTAGCGGCTCCTACTGTGCGTGAACGGGTCAATCCGTCGGAGCAAAGGGAATTCCTGCAAACCGTCCGACGGCGCCAAACCGAGACGTGCCTTGTAGGTACGAGATGTCGGCGCACGCAGGCAATGGGCGCCCCGTTCGGTAAGAGAAGGTCTAGTTGACACGTCAATTGCGGAGCCTATAGGTCCATACTTGTGCTCGCTGATTCCCTCGGCGTTTATCGCAGCACAAACATACCTACTGCGGCTATCACCATCGCGATGGTCGCGAGCCATCCACCCCAGGCCAGCACGCCACTGACGGCAAACTCGCCCATGATGCGGCGGTTCCCTGCCATGATCATCATGATGATCATGATCGGCACGGCGGTTAATCCATTGACCACCGCACTCCAGTAGAGCGCCTGGATCGGATCGAAGTGCATGAAGGTGATCGCCACGCCGCCGACGATCGAAAGCGCGATCACCGCATAGAACTCGCGAGCGAGCGTAAGATGCAATGCAAGGCTGCTGCGCCAGCGAAAACTGCCTGCCGCGGCATAAGCGGCCGATCCGGCAAGCACAGGAAGCGCCAGCAGCCCCGTACCGATGATGCCTACCGCGAAAAGGACGTAGGCGAAACGCCCGGCAATAGGCTCAAGTGCTCGCGCAGCGTCCGCCGAGGTTTTGACGTCGATCTGATGAACGTGAAGCGTCGCAGCCGCGGTCAGCATGATGAAGAACGCGATGAGATTCGATACACCCATGCCGATCCAGGTATCAAATGCGATCCGGCGCAGCTGCGACGGCGCCTGACGCGGCACACGGCGCAGTGGCCCTTGAGACGGCCTAGCGCGCACTTCCTCCACTTCTTGCGACGCCTGCCAGAAAAATAGATAGGGACTAATGGTTGTGCCTAGCACGGCGACCACCGTCGTCAGGTAGCCCGATGTCATCGACACACGGGGCAGTACGATCGCCTGCACCACGTCCCGCCACTGCATCGGCACGATGAGTGCAACGATGACATACGCAAAAAGCACAAGGGCTGCCCATTTGAGAAGTCGCGCATACCGGTCGTATGAAACGAATATCTGAAGGACGGCCGACAGGCCGCCGAGCAAAACAATGAAGACTTGCTGCGGACCATGAACCAGCAGTCCGAAAGCGGCGCCCATTGCAGAGAGGTCGGCGGCAATGTTGATCACATTGGCCACCATGAGAAGAACGGTAACGGCGTATGCGAGCCACTTGGAGTAGTGCACGCGCATGTTGGACGCCAAGCCCTTGCCTGTCACGCGGCCAATCCGCGCACTGACTAGCTGTATAGCGGTCATGAGCGGATACGTCAGCAAGAGCGTCCACAGCAGGTTGTAGCCGAACTGGGCGCCAGCTTGCGAATATGTGCCTATGCCCGACGGGTCATCGTCCGCAGCCCCTGTGATAAGCCCTGGACCCAGCCGCCGGGTCCACGATCGTTCCACCGGATCATCGATAACGCTCTCCGAATCAAGGCTCTGGGCCTTGAGCTCATTCGCGTATCGCCGCTTTCCGCTAGCTTCTCTGGCACGGGGCTGTCCTCAAAGCTACCTCAACACAGAACCCATGCTGTGCTCAAAGTCAGGCCGAGATGTGCGTTCTCATCAGCAGCCACCGTTGCGAGTGAGCGGTTGTATCGCTCGCGATCGGGTTCGGTGCTCAGCAACGCGGCAATGGCAATGCGAACAGCATTAGCCGTTCCGTCCAACGCCTCTTTTCTAGCTGCGCCCCTCGTCTTGGGCTAAGTCATCGCGGTCGCGGTGACCTCTGAGACCGCGCGCTGCATCGGTGTCTATACCAAAGAAGAGCTTTCACGGGGTGATCTCAGTTCTTGCTGAGACGGCCCCAAGGGATGCCGCTACGCCCGCAGGCTATAGCCGGGTGGCGTGATTCTTCGTCCTAGACATGTACTGCTGAATGTGCTCGCCGATGCCGAAGAGCCCGAGCGGTCCGGTTCCCGCCAATCAATCGCGTTCGGACACGGGCCGCTCCCGTAAGCTTCGGAGCTCGCGCAGCTTCTCCCCGACCACCGCGATTCTCGTTGCGCCAGCACGGAAAGAACGCCCGCGATCAGTGCGAGCAGCGCTCGTCACTTTCGACAGATGTTTGGCACGCTAATAGCTGTCAGCTTTGGAGACACCGCCACGAAACCGCGGGTCATCCTCTGAACGTTCGTTAGTATTCCCACGTACATTTCACGCTACACCTCGCGCTGTTTGCAAACAGCGGGTCTCTTTTCGGGGACTTCTCGCGCGAGTGCCTGCGCGTTGTCGATGCCGTTAGCCGCCAATGGTTCCCTAGGCCGGGGCCGCCCTGGAGAAGAAACCTATGCGAATCGCGCAAATCGCACCGCTGCACGAAGCAGTTCCCCCGAAGTTGTATGGCGGCACTGAGCGCGTGGTGTCCTATCTGACGGATGCGCTCGTCGACCTTGGCCACGATGTAACCTTGTTTGCAAGCGGCGATTCGAAGACTCGTGCAACGCTCCATTCAGCGTGGCCGCGCGCGCTGCGGCTGGATCCGAACATCAGCGATCCGGTCGCCCCGCACATGGTGCTGCTTGAAACGGTTCGGCGGTGCGCACATGAATTCGACGTTCTCCACTTTCACCTTGAATACCTGTCTTTCCCTCTGTTCTCGCGGTTTGATACACCGTGCCTCACGACGCTGCACGGCCGTCTCGATCTGCCCGAACTGAAGCCGATCTTCGAGACGTTCCCGGACATGAGCATCGTTTCCATTTCAGACGACCAGCGCGTCCCCTTGCCGCAAGCAAACTGGCTGAAGACGGTCTATCACGGGCTGCCGGAAGACCTTCTCGCGCCGCAGCCGACCAGGAAACCCGACTATCTCGCGTTCCTCGGCCGCATCAGCCCACAAAAGCGTCCCGACCTCGCCATCCAAATCGCCGCCCAAAGCGGGATTCCAATTAAGATCGCGGCGAAGGTCGACACGGTCGATCAAGCGTATTTCGCGTCGACGATCGCCCCGCTACTGTCGCAGGCGGACGTCGAATTCATCGGCGAGATTGACCAGACCCAGAAGTCGAAATTTCTTTCGGGGGCGAAGGCGCTGTTATTCCCGATCGACTGGAACGAGCCGTTTGGCTTAGTGATGATCGAGGCAATGGCGTGCGGGACGCCGGTGATTGCGTTCAATCGGGGGGCGGTGCCGGAAGTGATAGATGATGGCGTGACTGGCTTCATCTGCGAAGACGTGCAAGGCGCGGTGACCGCACTTCATCGAATCGACGATCTGTCGCGCGCCCGGGTTCGCGCGCAATTCGAGCGCCGCTTTAGTGCAAAAGCGATGGCGCGGAACTACGTCGATGCGTACTCGTCGATGCTACAGGCCACGCGAGGCCTCCTGTGAAGGGCCACTGTTCCATAAAAGCGGGAAGGTCAACGGGCAATGTGCGTGCCGTCAAATACTGTTGCCTTCGCGGCAGGAGTGTCGAGGTAACGGCCGCTTCCGAGAGTCGATGAGACGGTCCACCTCGTTCCTGAAAAGCTAGGACAAAAGGCATGGCGGCGGGGGCGCTAGGGGGTGCCTCTGCTGCGAAGGTCGACGGAACGGCATGTTGCGCCAACCATGCACCAATACAGGAAGAAGTCTGTTCAACCGTGCCGCTGGCACGAGGATAGCTGCCCAATCCCGAAGGCCACCGAAACAATAAGCCACATATATCTCGTTATGCGTTTAGTTATCCTATTCGTGGTTCCGAGGCTGACAGCATGGCCGGAGTCTGTTTATGTGCTCGACCAGAATGGATGTGATCGGTGCGGACGATGCGACGCAGCGCCAAAGACAAAATGCAGATAGTGGAAACCGACCATTTCACAGGTGCGCCTGCCGGCTTGTCGACGCCGTAGCCGCCAGCTATTTCTCGGCTTGGGTTCTTTGCAGTCGCCTTTTTCAGGAAGCTAATCATGAAAGCGGTTGTATATCGCGGTCCTCGTCAGGTCGCAGTTGAGAATGTTCCGGATCCCGCGATCGAGCGCCCCACCGATGCCATCGTCAAAATCACCAGCACCAACATCTGCGGATCCGACCTGCACATGTACGAAGGTCGAACGGACTTCGAGCAAGGTCGCATCTTCGGTCACGAGAATCTCGGCGTGGTTGTGGAGGTCGGACCTGCCGTGGAGCGGCTCAAGCCCGGGGACTGGGTATGTCTACCCTTCAATATAAGCTGCGGTCATTGTAAGAACTGCGAGCGCGGCCTCACTGCGTTTTGCCTGAACGCCAACCAGCCCGGAATCGCCGGCGGCGCGTTTGGCTTCGCGGACATGGGACCGTGGCCGGGCGGCCAGGCCGAATTTCTTCGGGTACCTTGGGCGGACTTCATGGCCTTGAAGCTACCGCCGGACGCAGAGCAGAAGCAGACCGACTACGTAATGTGCGCCGACATTTTCCCGACCGGTTGGCACGCCACAGAACTGGCCGGTATGAAGCCCGGCGACGCCGTCGTGATCTACGGCTCCGGACCGGTGGGTCTAATGGCCGCGCACTCGGCCATGATCAAGGGAGCCTGCAGCGTCATGGTCGTCGACTGCCACCCCGACCGGCTCAAGCTTGCTGACTCCATTGGCGCAACTGCAATCGATTATTCGAAAGAAGACCCGGTTCAGCGTGTCATGGACCTGACGCACGGAGTAGGTGCGGACGTGGGTTGCGAATGCGTCGGCTACCAGTGCCACGATCCGTCCCCGCACCGCCATGAAAACCCACATCTGACGATGAACAATCTCGTGTCGTCGGTCAAGTTCACGGGCGGCATTGGCGTGGTCGGCGTGTTCGTGCCGGAAGACCCAGGCGCCGGGGACGAACTAGCAAAGCAGGGAAAGCTCGCGTTCGATTGGGGCAAGTGCTGGTTCAAAGGTCAGCACATCGCCACGGGCCAGTGCAACGTCAAGGCATACAACCGGCAGTTGCGTGACCTGATCCACGCGGGCCGTGCCAACCCCTCGTTCATTGTCTCGCACGAGTTGAAACTCGACGAGGCGCCTGACGCCTATCAACACTTCGACGTGCGCGAACATGGCTGGACCAAGGTTGTCTTGCACCCTGGAGTTCAGCGAGGTAACGCGGCGACTTCGCAATTACCATCGCGAACCGGCCAGTTGAATCAGGGTGCCGCAAAGCACCGTGCAAGTTCGCGTAGCGGGCGGTAACGCATCCAACGGAGCGGATCATTCGGCCCCTGCGACCTGCGAGCCAATGCATCTTGCCGACCGGCTCGCACGGCGCGATCACGGCTGCAGTGAGGGCCAGACGTTAGCCGCAGACAAACGGTATTCCAAGCGAATCTGATCCAGGAGATCGAAACATGATGACTGAAACTCTTAAGGGACTAAAGGTTGCGATCTTAGTCGAGGAAGGATTTGAGCAAGTCGAGTTGGTCGAGCCCCGCAAGGCGCTTGACGCAGCCGGCGCGGAGACGTGCATCGTCTCGCCCAAGAATGCGCACGTACGCGCTTGGAACTTCACGGAATGGGGAGACGAGTTCCCGGTCGACGTCGCCCTTGACCATGCTCAGCCGAAAGATTTCGACGCGCTTCTCCTGCCGGGCGGCGTCTTGAACCCGGATACGCTCCGGGCGGAGGCGAAGGCGGTGGCTTTCGCGAAGGCGTTTTTCGATGACGGCAAGCCCGTGGCATCTATCTGCCACGGCCCGTGGACCATCATCGAGACCGGCGCGGCGCACGGCCGGCGCATGACCTCGTGGCCGTCGCTGAAAACCGACCTAAAGAATGCGGGAGCGGACTGGGTGGATCAGGCAGTGGTCGTCGATCAAAATCTCGTCACGAGCCGCAAGCCCGACGATATTCCCGCATTCAACCCGGAAATGCTCGAGCTGTTCAGCACCGCACGCGGGCGGCGGGATGCGTTATCTCGACGTTGATTTCCTCCGGCACCGTTTGGGCGTTCGCCCGTCTATCGTCCAACGTCTGTTTTGAAAGGGCCACGTGAACGACAATACGCGAACGGCGGCAACTGGCCCGGGACCGGCGGCCGCCGCGAATGCATCAAACCGCTCAGCCGACGGTCGATCCACGCGAATTCATGGCCGGTTCAATGATGGACGGTCGTCCGTCCAATCGGATCGACTAGCCTCTATTCGACCTGGCGCGGACGGCGGTCCGGCCCCAGTGGGACCCGTTTAGCGACCGGCCCTCTAATACGTCTGCAGCTACGTGAGCGATAACCGTCGAGCTTCATTAATCAGTGTTTTCCATAGAGCGACCTTTCACCCATCCGTGAGCAAGCCAACCCAAGTTCGCATGAAGTTCGACGAGTTTCGGCTGCAATGGCGCGTGCTGACGTTCTACGAGCGCTTCGAGCAGATCATCGCCCATGTCTTGAGCGTCGTGATCTCGGTGATCATCGTCGTATCGCTGTGGCAGTTGATTCGGGCGGTGATCGCGCTATCGCTGTCGGGGGCGCTCGATCCGCTCGACCATGCGATTTTTCAGGCGGTCTTCGGGATGGTGATGACGTTGTTGATCGCGATGGAATTCAAGCATTCGATCACCCGGGTCATGTCGAGACGCGACCACATCGTCCAGGTCAAGACAGTGATTCTTGTCGCGATGTTGGCAATAGCGCGGAAGTTCATCATCCTTGACCCCGCGACGGACCCCGCGCGCATTGCCGCCCTCGCGGCGGCGTTGATCGCGCTAGGGGGCGTCTATTGGTTAATGCGGCAACGAGACGACCCCGTCGATGCGGCGATTGCCGAGTGTGCCTCGCGCGACCGTGAGAAGCCCGATTAATCTACTCCGAACGTCCAAGCCGGCCCCCGGCGCGACGACGGCGTCACGCTTTCGCCGGCCGAATCCCAGAGCGTCGATCCGTCGCAACTTGCGGCGCTGAAAACTTTCCTCGTCGACTGGCAGGACGTCGCCACGCTCTCATCGCGCTGAGTGAACCCCACCTAACCAAAAACCCGTAATAGACGGAATGATGCACAACGCCGACACGGCCAACCGCATTGGGCCCGCGCCCGAGCGGACCTTTATCGGCAGCCACAAGTACCCACGTAAGCGGCTGGCCAACTCACCTTGATTGTCGGCGAAGCGCTTGGGAGTATCGTGTCCACTAAAGCGAATAAGCGGACACGTGAACACTATCGAAGAAGAGGCGTTGCCGACCCGTCGCCGTCGTCGGCGCTACACCGAAGACTTCAAGGCACGCGTTGTTGCCGCTTGCCAGGGTACCGGCGTGTCGGTGTCGGCGGTCGCGCTGGAACATCGGCTCAACGCGAACTTACTGCGCCGCTGGCTTGATCAGGCAGAAGGCAGACTTCCGAAGCGGTTGGCTGAACGCCCGGTAGAAGCTCAATCGACGCCACTACCAGCGTTCGTGCCCGTTGCCGTGGGGGCAAAGGAGGTAGGCTCGACGGAGATCCGTGTCGAAGTTCGCCGGGGCAATCAGTCGATAACAGTGAGCTGGCCGGTCTCCGAAGCCGCGCAATGCGCGACATGGTTGCGCGAGTGGCTGCGGTGATTCGTGTCGACAAGATCTGGTTAGCAGTTGATCCGCTGGACATGCGGGCCGGCTTCGACACGGCGTTGGGGCGCGTGGTGAAGGTGTTCGGCGCCGCGCATCCGCACCACGCTTATCTGTTCACCAACCGCCGCGCCAACCGACTGAAGGTCCTGGTCCACGACGGCATCGGCATCTGGTTGGCAGCCCGGCGGCTGAATCAGGGGCAGTTCGTCTGGCCTCACGCTGGCATCGAACCCAAGCAGCAGGTGCTCACGCACGAACAATTGGCGGGCTTGGTGCTGGGGCTGCCGTGGCAACGCATCGGCCAGGATGGCGTGATCCGCATCATCTGACGCGTCGGCGGTGACGTATACAGTTCTCCTTCTCGCGTATGCGGGGTTCTGGCAGACTGGTCTGCATGAACCCGCCGGCCGACCTCGACGACCTCAGTCCAGAGCAGTTGCGTGCCCTTGCCACGCAACTGCTCGCTGAGGTCCGCGCGAAGGATCAAGAGGTGACGGAGAAACGCAGAGAAGTCGATGCGTTGGAACGGGAGCTGCATTACCGGCAAACCCGCATCGACCAACTGACTCACGAGATCTCCGTGCTCAGGCGCCAGCAGTTTGGCCGTCGCCGCGAGCAGCTCAACAACGAGCAATGAGCCTGCTTGACGAGGCGATAGATGGCGACCTGGCCGCTATCGAGATAGAGCTCGAAGAGCTTGAGCCCGCACGCAAGCGCCGACACGAGCAGCCGAAACGCGCACCCTTACCGCCGCACTTGCCGCGTGTCGACGTCCGTCATGAACCGCACAACACGGTGTGCCAGTGCGGATGCGAACGTGTTCGTATCGGCGAAGACATCAGCGAGAAGCTGGATTACGCACCGGGCGTGTTTACGGTGGAGCGGCACATTCGCGGCAAATGGGTTTGTCGTAACTGTGAGACGCTGATCCAGGCACCCGTACCCTCGCACGTCATCGATAAGGGGATCCCAACCACCGGACTTCTGGCATCGGTCCTCGTCAACAAATTCGCAGATCACCTGCCCCTATATCGCCAGGAGCAGATCTTTGCGCGTGCGGGCCTGGCGATACCGAGATCTACGCTAGGCGCGTGGGTGGGCATCTGCGGTGCGCAGTTGCAGCCATTGGTCGATGCCCTCCGTCGAGAGATCTTGAAGGAAGGCGTGTTGCACGCGGACGAGACCCCGGTGCAAATGCTCAGCCCCGGTAAGGGGAAGACCCATCGGGCTTATCTGTGGGCGTATACGCCTACGCAGTTCAGCAACCTTCGCGCGGTGGTGTACGACTTCGCCGGCAGCCGAGCCGGCGAGCATGCCCGCACCTTCTTGACCCGCTGGCACGGCAAGCTAGTATGTGACGACTACGGCGGTTACAAGGCCTCCTTCCTTCAGGGCGTCACCGAGATCGGCTGCACAGCTCACGCGAGGCGCAAATTCTTCGAGCTGCACGCCAATCACAGCAGCCAGCTCGCTGGGCAAGCGCTACCATTCTTCACTGAGCTCTATGCCATCGAGCGGGATGCCGCGAATCTCGATGCTGATGCCCGCCACCGGCTTCGACAGAGCCGGGCCAAGCCAGTAAGCGACGCGCTTTACGAGTGGTTGGCTAAGCAGCGCAAACTCGTATCCGACGGCTCCGCCATTGCTAGGGCTTTGGATTACAGCCTAAAGCGCTGGCAAGCGCTCACGCGTTATCTCGAAGACGGGCATGTACCAATCGACAACAATTGGGTCGAAAATCAGATACGTCCATGGGCCATCGGCAGGTCCAACTGGTTGTTCGCAGGGTCGCTGCGCGCTGGCCAACGCGCCGCTGCGATCATGAGCCTCCTCCGATCGGCGCAACTCAACGGGCACGAACCTCATGCATATCTCAAGGACATCCTGACCCGCCTCCCGGCCCACAAAGCAAGCGACATCGCAACTTTGCTGCCGCATAACTGGCAGCCTCTCGCGCCTGTCGAGTAATCGTAAGCGGTCCATCTTCGACGTCTGGCAGTGAGCGACAGTAGCGAGGACCATAGGTGTCCACCTATCTTGGAGGTGG
>NZ_JALQDC010000027.1:0-7798 GCF_023631445.1 Caballeronia sp. GAWG1-5s-s
AAGCGCCGCAAGCAGCGCACCGTGCCGGTCAGTGGCGCGACCGTCGCGGCACTGCGCGCACATTGGCACGACCGCGGACGCGACTTTGATGCGCCGCAGGCACGGGGGCGCTTGATTGCGCCGCAGAGGATCCCGGGCACGCGCACCGCACTCGAGCGGCACGATGCTCAGCCCGAAGACGCGCCGTACACCGTCGATGCGTTCGGGCGGCTCGTCAGAACGGCCGTGCAACGGCTGGCCAGGGAGAGTGCGGCGCTGGCGGACTTCAGCACGGACGACCTGGTGCAACTGGCGAATACGTCGGCGCATGCGTTTCGGCACACGTTCGGCACGCGTGCGGTTGCGCGGGAGATGCCCACCGATGTCGTGCAGGCCATTCTCGGTCATGCGTCGTTGCAGACCACCTCGATCTATGTGCGGGCGGAGCGGCGGCGCATGCTCGAAGCCGCCGCGCGCTACTATGACGAAGACGCGGGATAGCGTCGCATTGGGTAGTGTCGTCCAACGGCGCCACCGCCAAGGACCGTTGTGCCGAGATCAAGACCGGTGGGTCAACCATGTCCATACATGCGAGCGACATCCAGGCGGATTTCCTAAGCGCCCTGACGCGTGAAGAGAAAGTCGTTTGGGTGTTTCTCGTCAACGGCATCAGACTGACGGGCCAGCTAGTGGCGTTCGACCGATACGTTTTGGCGCTGCAGTCGCCGACGGGGATTCAGACGGTGTTCAAAAGCGCTGTTTCAACCGTCTGCGAAGCGCATGTTGTCGCGCATCCCCGAACGAAAGATCGTTTGGCGATGTCGCGAGAGCGTCCGCCCAGCAGGGAAGATCATCGTTAAGTCGGGCGCGGCAGCAAAAGCGCGGGCGAGATCTTAGTGCTCCAAGTGCGCCGCGTGACGGGTCGTCCTAGACGCAGAGGACCATCGATATCTAGTTCCGACGCCCGGTCCGCCCGCATGCGCGCTGCCGCGCGTACAAGCTCTCGGTGATCTGTTGAAACGGTCGGTTCTTGCCGTCACCGGTCGGTGGCGCTCTCAACGCCTTTGCGTGAAGCGCGGCTGCGAGAAGTCGGTTTGCGCAAGCGCTTCGCCGGTTCTTCCTCCGCTATCGCTCCCTGCACCGCCTGCTTATCGTCCTGTTGGTCGGGTTTCTTCAGTGGTGATTTCGTTGCTGCGGTCTTCCTGGCGCGGCGCTGGCCCGACGCCTTTTCCTTCTTCGGCTCGTACAGTGGTTCGGACGTCTTGCTTTGAACGACCACCTCCGTTTCTGGCCCATTCGCCAACTCCGCTTTCGGCGTTTCCTTGAAGCTTTCGGTATCGCTCTTGTTGTGTCCTCTAGCAGCGACCGGTGCCGCCGCTTGGCCAGCGTCCTTTGCATTTGTGGCATACGAACGAGAAACAAAGGCGCCGGATTTGTCGTCGCGTCCCACGACGAAGAAGCCACGCAGCTGGGCCTCCTCGAGCAGGTTACCGAAAGCCCTAAACCCGTACTGCGTCTCGCTAAAGCCAGGCTTGCGTCGCTTGATCGCACTTTTCAGCACAGAGGCCCAGATTTTGCCGCTTTCACCACGTTCGGAGGAGAGCGCCTCGAAGGTTTCGACCGCGATGGCGACTGCGTGCGACTTGCGAGCCTCGATGTCCTCTTTTGGCTGACGATCTTCTTCTAACATACGCTTGGCTTCACGCGCTTCTTGCTTAGCGCTTGCGCGCTGCTGCTCGCGGACCAGATCGTCGTAGAAAATGAATTCGTCGCAGTTCGCCACAAGCAAGTCGGACGTGGACTGCTTAACGCCGACGCCGATCACCTTCTTCGCATTTTCTCGTAGCTTCGAAACGAGCGGCGAAAAGTCGGAGTCTCCGCTGATGATGACGAAAGTATCGACATGTGACTTGGTGTAGCAAAGGTCGAGCGCATCGACGACCAGACGGATATCGGCCGAATTCTTGCCGGATTGGCGCACATGCGGAATTTCGATTAGTTCGAAACTGGCTTCATGCATCGACGCCTTGAAGCCCTTGTAACGGTCCCAATCGCAATAGGCTTTCTTGACGACAATGCTTCCCTTCAGCAGTAGACGCTCCAGCACGGGTCTGATATCGAACCTTTCGTACTTGGCATCGCGTGCACCTATGGCGACGTTCTCGAAATCGCAGAACAACGCCATGTTGACGCTTTCCTGAGGTCCGGCCATTCGATTCTCCTGTTTATGCCGTGCATTGCTCAATGAACGCATGTTACTACCCCGACGAGGAGTCGTAAGAGGCACGCCCGCTCGATTCCGCCAGCGCGTTCGACGCTTTCGGCCGTTCTGCCGCGCAGCGGAAAGATAGCGCGCGTCGTGGCATGGATCGACCGGCACGATTGCCTGCGCATTCGTGCAGCGCGTGAACTTGGCGAGGGCGCCGCTTTGTTGCCGTCGGCAGTCAGCTTGAGCGCACCTCGCGCGTCGTTTAGCTTGCGCCAACGGAAGAAGATCGAAATCGGCGCCTTCAAGCCGACTCGTCTGCTACTCTGCTCGGCGCATTAAGCCTTCTCTCGAAAAGGCGTAATCTGCAGCAAGGTGCTACTGCTCCTTGCTCATCCCCCGACCTTTCCAATTTACGGCCGCTGCCCGTAGCCAGTGATGGACCGGCGGGATCGCTTGTTGACGATCACGAACATGTCGAACAAACCGAACAATTCGAAGAACCTTAGAACGATGCGCCGCTCGCCGCTGACCCGGGCGCAACTGTTGCCGATTGCACCGGCCACGGCACGCGTATTTTCACTGAAAAATCACCTCGCTTTGGTCGCGATGCGCAACGGGCGTGGCAACGCCGCTCTGGCAAGTGAGCTCATCAAGACGCTGTACTTGACCTATTTCGTATCCGAGACGGACCGGCTCGATCCCCCGTTCGCAACCTTTCTCAAGGCCGAGACGGTCCTCCGGGCGTGCATTCGAGATTCGGAGACAGCCGATGCGTGGGGGATTGCCGACGATCAGTGCGAGGCAATCGAGGCGGTCCTCTGCGCGCATGATACGCAGCTCGCGTCGGCACCGCTTCACCAGATCGAGGTCGCCAAGGGGCGGCTGGAGCGAATATTGAAGGCAGGCCGATTTCCGGATCTCGCCGCAATGCACCACATACGCAGTTGAGCGGTCACCCCGATTATCTGCCGCGGCGGAGCATCGTCATCATGCCCCGCCCCTAGGCACCAGTGCGCCGGGTCGGTTTGCCGACCAGAGTCGCGGTAATGCGTGCGCCGCGTCTTGACCGGTCGGTCACATCGTGTTGCGCGAGGTTATCGGGTGGGCGGCGACGATGATCGCGACGCTGAGACAGTGAGATGATGAGCGAGTCTGCTCTCTCGACGTTGCGCGCCCAGTCGCCTCGCAGTTGGGACGTGTGTGCATCTACGCAGATTGAACCTTGACGTAAAGAGATCATGAACAAAGCAAAGTCAAAACTAACCCGTCAGGACGCTGAGCGCCTGTTCGAGGGGTTGCCACCGGCGAAGTCCAGCGCGTCGAGGCGCCCCGAGAATCCGTTCGGCCCAGACGTGTCCGATGTTGCAAAGCGAGTTGAGGACGAACTCACCCTCTGGAAGGACAACCTGATCACGCTGCCGGTGTCAATCGAATTGCCGCCGGGCTACTCATCGGTGCCCCGCATGCGCGAAGCGATGACGCGGGCTTTACGTGTGAAGTGGTTGAGAGAAGCCAAAGACGAGGTTGTCGCGGAGTTTCCTGAAGGGTGGATAGCGGTTCGACCGGAAAGTGGCCCCATCGAATTGCGAGATGCTTTTGGCGTGGTTCGGGGGGTGTACGGATGGGCCAAAGACGCTGAACTCAGGCTCCTGCCCCGCTACCTGATTGAATCACAGCCAAATACTTCGACCGGTCTCGGAAGCTTACTTGTTCGCGATCGCGGCAATGGTCGAATTCTCGAACGATCGTCGAACTGGTCGGCGCGAACCGGAACCCAGCATCCAGATTGGGCCAAGCTCCTAGCGTGGCTTGACTTACGTTACCCAGATCATCGCGACCCACTACGGTACTGGGACGATTGTGAGGAGAATCGTCGAGCGTGAGCGGACTGTTGACGTCGCTGCTTTCGCAGGAACGAAGGCACTCAACATCGAGCATGATTATGGAACGATTGACGCCGACCTTCGTTCCCGTTGAATTTCCCAGACCCACGCGCACTGTCAGCCTCCAATCTCACGCTGTATGAGCTGGTGCATCCCGACGATTGCGCCCCGAATGGCATCGGGAGGGAGTTGTCGCCCCGGCGCCGACCTTCGCAATCGGCGCGGACCGTTGCGTCCGGCAGAAGCGAGCTAGAATCAACCTCCAGCCGGAAGCGGACGTTAGGGATTCGACACTGTCATTCCGGAAGCGCTGGGCTCAATGCGCTACGACGTTTCTGTTCTCATGACCACTCAAACGTCGGCCGCCAAATCATCCTTTGGCGACGATGCGGTATTCCGCACCATCTTCGAACAGTCAACCCTTGGCATGGGGCGAGTGGGGTTCGGTGATGCGCGCTGGCTTGATGTAAACCCCGCTTTCTGCCGGATGCTCGGGCGCTCGCGCGACGAGATGCTCTCGACGCCTTGGCCGCAGATGACGCACCCCGACGATGTTCACCGCGATCTCCTTTGATTCGAACAAATGGGCAGCGGAGAGCTCGACTCGTACACCATCGAGAAGCGCTTCGTTCATGCAAAAGGCCACTACGTGTGGGCGCAGTTAAACCGCTCCCTCGTTCGCGATGCTAACGGCCATCCCGACTATGAGATCGCGATCATTGAAGACATCGGTGATCGGAAGGCCGCCGCGCTTGCGCAGAGCAAGTTACAGCCTCGAGGCTGAACGTGCGTGGCTGCAAGCGGTCATCGACACGATTACAACGTGCCTCATCATGCTCGACAAGAACGGCGCGATGATTCTGGAGAACGCCGAGTGGAAGCGCACATGGGCGGGGAACGCGGTGCTCGATTCCGTTGTGGACTACGAGAGCTACAGGGGCTTCCGGCCAGAAACCGGCGAGCGCCTCTCGGCAGACGAGTGGCCTTGCGCAATGTCGCTCAAGGAGGGCGTTCGGACGCGAGACGTCATCCTTGACATAGAGCGCTTCAATGGCGCGCGCGGCACGGGCGTGGTGTCGAGCGCGCCGATTCGCGACGACACGGGCCACGTGGTGGGTGTGCGGTCGCTGCCAACATGGACATCACCGAGCTTCGCGCGGCCCAAGCGAGTCTGTTGGAAGCCGACCGGCGCAAGGACGAATTTCTGGCCATGCTTTCCCACGAGTTGCGAAACCCGCTTGCTCTGATCCGAAACTCGCTCTATCTCCTCGAGCGAGCCGACCCGTCCGGACAACAAGCCCGCAATGCGCGAGAAGTCATCGGCCGACAGGTCACCCAATTGACTAAGCTTGTCGACGATCTCCTCGATGTTACGCGGATTGCCAGGGGCAAGATCGAGCTGCGCCGCACGAGGTTGGACCTTACTGCACTGGTCAGGCGGTCGACGGAAGACTACCGCGCGCTGACACAACCTCCGGGCATCGAACTGCAAGTCGTGACGGAGGGTCCCGCACTTATCATTGAAGGCGACGAAACGAGACTGTCGCAGGTCTTCGCAAATCTCATGGGCAATGCGGCGAAGTTCACGCCGATGGGTGGTCGCATCACCGTGACGGCCCAAAAGCGCGATGGGCGTGCACTGATCGACGTCATCGATAGCGGGGTCGGCATTGCACCGGAACTCCTGCCGGTCATCTTCGAACCGTTCACGCAGGCCAGACAAGATCTGGCGCGGACCGAGGGCGGACTCGGCCTTGGGCTAGCGCTTGTGAAAGGGGTGATAGCGCTCCACGGCGGCCACGTCGCAGCGACGAGCAGGCTCGGAGCGGGCGCGAAGTTCACCATCGAGTTGCCGCTTGCATCGGTCAAAGAGACGACAGGGCGCCAGCTGGCGGCAACTAGAATCGACGGCAATACCCGCTTGCTTCGCGTACTTGTGGTGGACGACAATGCCGACGTGGCCGATTCCCTTGCGGCGATTGTCGAGATCTTAGGACACGCGGTTGAAGTCTGTTATAACGGACGCCGTGCGATCTTTCTGGCAAAAGCCGGGCTCCATGATGTGGTGCTCTGCGACATCGGGCTGCCCGATATCAGCGGATATGAGGTTGCATGGAGCCTGAGGCGCACGCTGCCAGCGAGAACGAGATTGGCTGCAACCAGCGGCTATGCTCAGCCGGAGGACGTACAGCAGGCGCTCGATGCCGGCTTCGACGCGCATTTCGCCAAGCCAGTCGATACGCATCGCATCGAGCAACTTCTTACAGGCAGGGATGCCCGTGCTGATTGAGCGGGAACTTGGGGGTCGTAAGTCGGCTTCATCCGACCACACAATGTCATCGCTCCAATGTTCATTCCGACGAAGCCGGCGAGCGTTTCTCGCAGCAGGGCGATCCATGCAGTCACGAATCCAGAGGAGAGGCATCATTGACGTGAAGTTATGCTTCCCCTTTGATAGCAAACCGAATCAATCCCGCTGCGCGCGTGCGTAGAGCCTGTGGGCGGAGGCCCGCACGACGCGTTCTCGCGTGCGCGTTCCGACCAATACAAGCCTCGATAGGTCATCCACTATCGCGATTCTGTAAGATAGTGTCAGTCAAGAAGAGGAAAGCTCAATGAATAAGCAGGAACTGGTCGACGCCGTCGCGTCGCAGGCAGGAACGAGCAAGGGTGCCGCCGAAGAGACGATCAATGCTGTGTTGGCGACAATCTCGAAGGAAGTGGCCGCGGGAAATGCGGTGCAGCTCATTGGGTTTGGCACCTTTGCCAGCGGCGAGCGCGCCGCACGTACGGGCCGCAACCCCGCGACGGGCGAAATCCTCGAGATCGCCGCCGCAAAGACGGTCAAGTTCGCCGTCGGCAAGGCATTCAAGGACGCTGTCAATCAATCCTGAGATGCGGTCGAGTCGTCAACGCATAGTGAGAACAACTGGCTATAGAGCGGAAAAAGCTTAGCCAGCTTCACGGTGGCAAGACGCGACCGCCCATCCGGGTGGCCGCCTCTGGGGAAACGCCATCGCAAGCGCGCGTTGAACTCGCACGCTTTCACGCCGGTGGGGGAGAAGCTCTCCGACACCAAGGCTGTGTTGGAGAATGGCACGTCACGATATAGGACGATACCCTGGCTTCTTTTGCGACGCCACGCGAAGCGCCGCGGCTGTAGTCCGAACCTGCGCACGTTCTTTCAGCAGTGGCGACGTCGCCGCGAATCCGCGCTCTCTCGACCGCTTCTTCGGACGGATCATTTCGCAGGCCAATCACTATCGCTGACCTCGAGAAGTCACTGACTCCGGCTGATGACTTAGGGGCGACATCACGATTTTGCCTGAATGAGGAACGTGCTATGACGTTTGCCGGTTTCGACGCTGGCACTCAATGCTGCTTGTGTCGACCGCTAGCTCTGTTTGCCTAGCCTCACCGCTCAAACGCGGGGTCAATGTTCAGAGACCCGGCGGTAGTGGCCTGTTCTCAGCTTCTCGCCTCCAGGCACTTCGGAAATCGGCGGCGGACGCAAGGGATCGCTTCCTTCGTCCTTGCCTTGCTCCGGCAGATGGCTCCGAATCTCGTCAATCAGGTGCCCAAAGCCTCGAAGCCCACGGTGCATGACCTGTTTTGCCTTGACATTCATTGAGCTTCCCTCGGACAGCCACGGCAATGTCCCGGGCGTAGTTGAAGGTTGAAGGCGGCGGTTCCCCGTTGGAAATCCGAGAGAATCGGGTTTCGACGA